>JBDUDG010000134.1:0-7960 GCA_040003045.1 Saprospiraceae bacterium
ATGGAATTGTAGAGTCTGGCGAGTCATGTGATGATGGAGGAACAAATAATGGTGACGGTTGCTCCTCCACATGTATGGTCGAACCGGGATGGATATGTGCAGGTGTACCAAGTGTTTGTGCACCTTTCTCAATATGTGGCAACGGGATCATAGAATCTGGTGAGTCATGCGATGATGGTGGTACAAATAGTGGTGACGGATGTTCATCGGCGTGTATTGTTGAACCGGGATGGATGTGTGCAGGTGTACCAAGTGTTTGTGCACCACAGTTCACATGCGGAAATGGAATTGTAGAGTCTGGCGAGTCATGTGATGATGGAGGAACAAATAATGGTGACGGTTGCTCCTCCACATGTATGGTCGAACCGGGATGGATATGTGCAGGTGTACCAAGTGTTTGCGTATTAAATATTATCTGCGGGAATGGTATAATTGAACAAGGCGAAGAGTGCGATGACGGTAATAACAGCAGTGGAGATGGTTGTAATAGTTCCTGTCACTTTGAAGGAACCTCATTGGGTGTAGCAATCAATAGCGATGGAACCCGGCCAGATCCAAGTTCGATGCTGGATGTAAAAAGTTCAACGAATGGAATTCTTATTCCCAGAATGACATCAGTACAAAGAGTTACAATTCAGAATCCTTCAAATGGATTGTTGGTTTTTGATTTGACAACCGGTAGTTTTTGGTATTTTTTTAATTTTACCTGGAAGCAAATCAGCACAAATTAAGCGAAGAGAAAAGCAAATTGTATTGAACATTTAAGGACTGATGCTTTGCCCATCCAATTGCCTCCACCACATACTAATTCGGTTGACTGGCGATAAGAAAGATGTCCACTCTGACATCCGTGCACCATGCGTACGATGTCACGCCTGACCTGGCTTGAGATATTTTTTAATTCCTGGATGGTGGCCATAATTTATCTTTTGAAATATTGACTCCCCTTTAGGGGCTGGGGGCAAGGTGGTATTAAAAGAAGAAGGCAATCTGCCTGCAGACTGCCTTCTTCAGCCAATTGCATGTGCTAAATGCAGATGCAAATATCAAAGTGAAAAACCGGTATTACTTAACAGTTTCTACCAGGCTTGTTCCTGCTTTGAATTTTGGTGTTTTCTTGGCTTTGATTTTGATGGCTTCACCTGTGGCAGGATTGCGACCCATACGGGCAGCACGCTTGCTTACAGAAAAAGTACCAAAACCAGGAAGGGTTACTTTGTCACCTTTCTTGAGTGTTTTTCCAATTGCATCAAGAGTAGCATCTAGAGCTCTGCCTGCATCTGCTTTAGTCAAATCAGATCCTTTAGCAATAGCTTCAATTAAATCGCCTTTGTTCATTATCAGCTTATTAATGTTAAACAATAAATAAAAATCGCTCAAATGTATGTCGCGGATATATTATAAACAAGCATTATGTATGAAATATTGGCTGAAATGCTTGATTTTATTGACTTTATTTAACTGATACAGCCCAAAAGGCCTATTTTTAGGGCATGAAGCACATAGTTTGCCTTTTATTAATAGCAATGATAGCCCTTGTAGCGCCCGCATGTAGCAGAAAATCTGGCTGTCCGGCAGAAACGGCTCAATCGCAGGTAGATAAAAACGGAGAATATAAAGTCAGCAAAACCAAGTCAGGCCTCATTCCTCCGAAAGGATACCACAAAAAAATAAAAGGGAAATACAAAGGCCAGAAAGTGAAACACACTAATTGAAGTGAAAAACGAAGAACGAAGAACGAAAAGTAAAGAGTGAACTGGCAACAAGAATCTTGAATCGTGAGGAGTGAATCGCGAGTGAAGATGTTGCATGCAGCCAGGAAGCTGCCTTCAAAGAAATTACATAGAAAGAATTTTTAATTTCGTCTGGTTAGGATTTGCAAAATCCGATCATCAAGCTTTTCTTTTTTGTGGCTTTGCCGCAAAAAACCTACATGTGATTTTTTTTACTCAAGATTGAGATTCCACATTTGACCTGAAATCGACCATTGTCGATTCACGATTGACGTCCCGCATAACATCTCACATCTCATATCTCACATCTCACATCTCACGAAAAGATCCTTCCTCCATCCTTTTTTGCACCATGTTCCCAATCGTATACAAAGAGAGCAGCGTAAAAAATATAGCGCATCCCGGAAAGAAAACCAACCACCAGTCATCAAAATGATTGCGGGACTCTGAAAGTAGCCTTCCCCAATTCATTTCCTCCGGTGGCAGACCAATTCCCAAAAATGAAAGTGAGGATTCAGCAAGAATAGCAGAGGAGACTCCAAAAATAAAAGAGATCATCACTGGTCGGAAAGCATAAGGCACCAGGTGTCTGGACAAAATCCTGAAGTCAGGTATATTCAACAACTGAGCTGATTTGATATAATTACTTTCTTTCATTTTAAATATTTCAGCGCGGATGTAACGCGCCATCACAGGCCAGCGCAACAATGCTATCGCCAGGAGAACAGTCATCAATCCCTTCGAAGGAAATATCACAAGAAGTATCAGGATGATGAATAACCCAGGAAAACTATCCACAATACTGATAAGACTCATCACGAGAGTATCCAATGGAAATCCGATTTTTTTTGAAGAAATAAATTTTGTCAATCGAAACAGAAACCATGCGACTATCAGGAACAGAGTTGCAATAATTATTTTTATCAAAGTACTGTAGGACAAATACCAAATGCAGACCATTCCAAATAATACAATGCCTGATAAAAGCAATTCAATCCACGAAATTCTCCAATAACCGTTTCCATAATACGCAGCAACAGATCCTAATGGGATACCAATCAACAATGCAATCAGCATAGATCCCAAACCAATAAATAAACTCACCCTGCAACCTCTGATCATTCCTGCCAGCACATCTCTTCCTAAAATATCAGTCCCTAACCAATGGCGGAATTTTAAGCTTAATGGTTGCGTTCCTGTCGGACTTAAATGAGCACCGGATTTAAGATCTATCGCATGGTGACTATACGGAATCGGTGTTCTCCAGATGGATTCAAATGAAGTAGTTCGCCAATCCACAGGAGAAAAAGCAGGATGCTGTGCAGAAAGTTCAGCCTCAGATATCCCAGAAAATAATGGATAGTAAGTTATGCCTTCAAGCCTGCAACAATAAGGTTTGTCATTTGAAATCAAAGGACCAAATAACGCGAAGAATGTGATCATGAAAAGGAATGTCCAGGACAAGCGTGCACTTAGATGTGATGTCCAGCCCGGCAGATAAGCGAAATATGAAATCCCTTTCTTTTTCAATCTATACCGTTTTGACTCTTGGATCTGCCCACTTGTATACAATGTCTGTCAGCAAATATGAAAAAACAGTGATCGCAGCTCCCAGCATCAGGATCGGAAACACTACCGGCCAGTCCTGTGCAAGCAAACTGTTGTACATCAATCGCCCCATACCCGGTATGCTATAAATCACTTCTATGATCAATGACCCCGATAAAAGTGCAGGGATAGATCCCCCTATAATAGTGATTACCGGGAAAAGTGCATTTCTGACAATGTGCTTTCGCATGATAGTCCGTTCTGAAATGCCCTGTGCTCTTAAAGCTTTGACATAAGGTTGCTGGTATTGATGAAGTATGGATTGTTTCATCTGTCTTGATACATACGCCAGCGCGCCCAATGCAAGACAAGTCACGGGCAAAAATAAATGCACAAAAAGAATTCCCCACTTTCCAATCCATGACCCTGCACCTTGATAAGAACCCAATCCGCCCGATGGAAAAACAGAAAGCCATTCTCCGGATGTCAATGCGTAAATAAAAAGTGTTCCAAGCCAGAATGATGGTAGCGCAAATAATGCAAATAAGATCCAATTGAAGATCCGTTCAAGAGGTTTGCCATCGTGTCGCCCACTCCAAATTCCGATGACTACCCCAATACTTATGGCAAGCAAGAATGCAAAACCATTCAGGAGCAAAGTCCATTTCATCGCGTCGAATATTTTTCCCCATGCATTCAATCCATCCACCAGGGATGTCAGTGGTCGCTGAGAAAATAATCCGGTCATCCATCGATGATACTGATTGTGAAGTCCATTCCATTTTATGACAGGAAGCCGAACAAGTCCGGTGCCATGGTTTTTTTCATTCAGCAACTTATCACATGATGCTAAAACCGGACTTACAAAAATCAAAACCCCACTGTCAAGAGCCGGATCACTCTTTAACGTTTCAGACAACAAATGAAGATTCTTTTGCATCTCCATTAGTTCAGCTGTTTTCATTGCCTTATTAAAGTCCTGACAAGTGAGCTCTCCAGAAAAGGAATGATTTTTTTCAGAACAAGAAGTATTCATCCCTGTCTTCAACAAATTGTACAACGCCAAAGATCCTTCGCCATTTTTTGATTCATCGATCCACTCCTTCACTACAATCCTGTCATCAAAAGGGAGAATTCTATTTACTTCTTCCGGATAGATACCCGGAGTTATAGACCAATAAAATAATGGAAGATCCAGTCCACGTCGATGTGCTATAAGTTGGTATGCATTTCGAAGCTCAAAAGGATTGGAATTGATATTGTACCGTGGTTCATCAATCGTGAGATAATCCATCACCTCATCACCCGGTGCAAGTTTACTCAGCCAGAAAGCTATAATGGAAATAATCCACAACAAAAAGAGGGAACCAATGAATCTCCTGAGAAGGGATGATTTCATTGCATTCGCTGATTAGGAAGCACGCTTGAAAAGATTTTCAAAGTAGCCTGGTTTACGGGATGAAGAAAGAAATTCAAATTTTTTCGAAACAATGATCCTTTCCAGCGGCACGTATAGAAATATCACAGGTTGTTCTTCATAAAGTATCTCCTGGAGAGAGTGATAATCAATGTCCCTTTCTTTTTCAGATGCATCGGTCCTGATCTCATTGATGACACTATCGGCTGCCATGCTATGAAATCCACTTACATTATTTCCACCTGGTTTATCACTCTGCGAATGCCAGGTAGCATATGGATCATCCAGCGTAGGCAATGAACGCATTCGCATTGGTTCGATATCAAAATTATTTTGCCGTCTGGCATCATTAAACTGGCTGGTTTCCAGCACTTCGATATTGATATCAATGCCTGCCTTCTTTGCATTCTCTTTTAAAATATTTGCAATCGCTTTTCCCTCTTCCTGATTCGTAATCTTTATACTGATACTCAGTTCCTGTAATTTTCCATCAATGATTTTGTCAGGAATTCCATTTCCATTGGTGTCTTTCCATCCTGCCGCTTTGATGAGTGCGATAGATTTATTGATGTCCTGTTGAATAGGTTTTAAATCCTTGTCATAATACCTTTTGGTAGGATGAATAGGTCCTACTGTGCGTTGCCCAAGGCCCTGAAGCACATTTTTCATGATCCCGTCATAGTCGAGACAATACGCCAGAGCCTGTCGTATCCTTTTGTCCGCAAGAATAGGTTTATGATTATTGAGAAGAAGATAATTCATTTGCAAAAGTGCAGGACTAGCGAACTGAAATTTGTCAGCCCATTGCGGATCATTTTTCATTTTTATAAAAGTAGACGCGCTCACATCTCCCATGACATCTACAACACCTGATTTTAAAGCAGCTTCCGCTGTAGCAGCATCTCCATAGAAACGATAATTGATTTCAGTTGGATAACCCTGAACCAACAAAGGTGGATTTGAAATTTTATCTCCCCAATAATTACTCTTTCGTTTCAATCGTATAAATTCTCCGGTGGTCCAGTTGTCCAGCTCATAAGGGCCGGCACCCATCACCATCTCACGTCCAAAATGTGGGGATTCAAAACTTTCTGCAAATTGTTTTAATAATGTATCCTGTTCTGCTGTCCATTTCTTATTTGGATCACGCAATTCTTCCAGCGTGAAGCCCGTCATGATGTTTTTTGGATCATATACATTTGCTGGAAATAATTGAAAATTCGTGATGACATCAAGCGGAAGGATATAGGTGCTATCTATAAAGACGGTTACCTTCTTTGCGTCCTTAGGATCAGTTTGAATTTCACTTATAAAACCGAAGAATCCACGCATAGAAGATGCATTGACATAAGGGTTATAGACGGATTTGATGGTGAACAAATAATCTTCCGCTGTGACCGGAGACCCGTCAGTCCACGTAGCTTCTGGTCGGAAATGCAATGTGTACATGCTTCCACCTGAATGTTTTCCTTCAGAGACTTTCTGTTCAGTAGGTATTTCTGTAATTAAAAGTGGCGACAATTTTAAAGAAACCGGATCATATTCTGCAACAGGCAGAAGGATCAGACTTTCAATTTGTGTGGCAAATGAGCTTTTAGAAAACAAAGGATTCAATGTTTCAGGCTCCTGGGCGATGCGAACATTAACTACAAGAGGAGTTGAAGTTTCTATACCCGTCTTACAAGATGACAGAGCAAGCAACAATAAAGACGTTGTGAGTATGATATGTTGGATTCCCTTTCTGACCATTTATCAAAGATAGTCATGCCTTTGAGTATTGAAGACCATGCTTTTTGCAAATTGTTTTTCCATATAAGGGCTTTGTCGCTTATATTTAAGCAATGCAGCTCCCGACGAATAATTTACAAATTTCAAGCCTCCTTTTCTGGGGATTTAGGGGCAAACTTCATAACGTATGAAAAAGCGTCTCCTGATAGCAGGCGGAAGCGGGCTGATTGGAACCGCTCTTATTAAAGAAGCAAATCCAGATCAGTGGGATATCACCATATTAAGCAGGCAACCAGGACCAGGAAGAGTCATTTGGGATCCGGTTGCGAATACGATTAATCTTCAGAAAAACGAAACATTCGATGCCATTATCAACCTGGCAGGCGCATCTGTCACAGATGGTAGGTGGACCGCAAAAAGAAAAAAAGAAATTTACGAAAGCAGGGTAAATGCAGGACGGGCGCTGGAAAATTATTTGAAAGACGGGCGCCTCAGCACTCCGTTTTATCTGGGTGTTTCAGGCATCGGTATTTATGGTGACCGTGGAAATGAAGTGGTTAACGAACAAACTCCAATCCTGCATCAGGATGATTGGCTTATCAAAACGACTATAGACTGGGAAGAAGCGCATCAGCGTATTGCAGACCTTGGCATCAGGACAGTAATTTTTCGGACGGCCATAGTGCTCAGCATAGAAGGTGGCGCATTAAAAGAAATCCTTGGTAAACCTGGATTTGGTGTGCTGTCTTATTTTGGAAATGGCCGGCAGATCTGGTCATGGATACAAATGGAAGATCTGATCAGGTTATTTTTTTTCTCATTGGAACATCAGCAGATCAATGGCACTTTCATAGCAGCTTCACCTCACCCAGTTCCCAATAAAAGACTGACCCAGACGCTGAATAAATTTTTATCACCCAAAAGGTTAGTGATGGGTGTTCCGAAAATAGTGATGTCTCTTATCCTTGGTGAAACACATCGAATCCTTTTTGAAAGCTGTAATGCATCACCGGCAAAAATAGAAAGTGAGGGATTTCAGTTTAAATATCCTGAAATAGAAAAAGCACTTGCCGATCTGATGATAAGAAAATGAATGGAAATATTATCGTTCAAACACCTCGATCTCCTTCCGTCGCAGAACGAAGTTTGTAAATTTTCCTTTGAATCGCGTGGCTCTTACAATATGATTGTCGATCCAGTGATAATTTCCTCCGCGAGGCTTACCCACAAGCAGCCCATGGTATTTAAAACCGGATTTTAAAAGCCATGTTTCAGTAATCTGTCGATGAGCTTCAGTCCTTGATGTAAAGAATGTAATGATGTGTCCTTCGTCATACCACTTGTTGATAGTCTCGAGCGCATCCTCATAGAACGGACAATTGACCATTCGCTCAGGCTCTTCATTTGGGATATCATCGCAGATCGTTCCGTCGATGTCGATCAGGAAATTTTTGACATCTTCCGGCAATAAAGGACTTATAGTTTCGCCCTTTTCATTGTATAGCTTGATTAAAGAAGGATGGTCTGACATTGT
>JBDUDG010000135.1:0-7942 GCA_040003045.1 Saprospiraceae bacterium
AAGTCTCACCCCTTTATTAATCTTAATCAGGTTGCAAATATTTAAATTTGACCCCGATCTGTATTTGTCTTTGTATTAATCTTTCGGCTATTCTGATCGATCAACAATGTAAAGGTCTCATTAAATCTACCTTCAAACATGGACAGAAACACCTAATTTTAAATTTCAGGGTTTACCCCTAACTCCTTCAGTTCTCTTACTGAATTGATACTCTTTTCAAAAAAGACTGTTCTCCATCCTGCACTTTCAGATAAAAAATACCTGTTAGCCAATTAGGAAATTTCAATTCTATGCCTGTCGTATCAGATGATAGAACAGGAAGATCAATCTTCATATCCACTTGCTGCAGATCAAACAAATCTGCCAATATATCATTCACCTGATCCATCCTGTTGTATTCAAGATGGAGTGATCTCATATGTTTACTGCGACGAATTGATAAGGATCCTTCATTGTTCATCAGGTGCATGGGAATTAATTCTGATTGCGGTGTAAAGATGGGTGTCTTCGTATTTAAATTCTACATGGTATACCCTGAAAGACAAAATTGAATATCTGTACGAGCATTCAAAAGGGTTGAGATAAATTACAGATTTCCGGATATGAATGAAACGCAGATTATTTTGGATCCGTAGCATGTGCTTCTTCATTTTTTCGCTTCAGATAAAAATAGATTTCATATTGTGATCGCACTGCCAGATCGGTACCGTGGCGATTATATTCATTGATTTTATTATAGTTCAAGGATCTTGATTTGACATTGTCACTGCTCTGAATATTGAGAATGTCTTTAATCTCAGCGATCAGTCTTGGGTCATAGATTGGAAAGCTGGTTTCTATTCTAAAAGAAAGATTACGTTCCATCCAGTCAGCGGAGGAGAGATACAACGCTTCATTTCCCCCATGATGAAAAAGGAAAATACGACTATGCTCGAGGAAGCGATCTACAATACTAAATGCATTGATATTCTGGCTCAGGTGTTTTTTGCCTGCAACAAGTGAACAAATTCCGCGGATGTTCAATTCGATTTTGACGCCAGCATCACTTGCTTCATAGAGTTTCTCAATCATTTCCTCATCCTGGAGACTGTTGAGCTTTAACCTGATAGAGGCGTCCCTGCCGGCACGTGCTTCCTCTATCTCAAAATCGATAAGGTAAATTAATGACTTTCTTAGGTTAAACTGACCAACTAATAAATGTTTGAAATCTTCATTCGGAAGTTTCACCGTTTCCAGAAAAGAGAAAATCCTGGCGACTTCATTCGTTATTCTGGAATCTGCAGTAAAAAAACCCATATCACTATAGATCTTCGCAGTCAGCTCGTGGAAGTTACCTGTGCTCAGGTAAGAGTAAAGTTCGGGGCCATCCTTTTCAAGTCTTCGGACAAGAGCGATTTTGCTGTGCACCTTGAGACCAGGGAAACTATATCGAACCACAATGCCTGCTTTCTCGAGTTGTTCGCCCCATCTTAGATTTGCCTCTTCATCGAAACGGGCTTTGACTTCTATGAATGCATACACTTGTTTTCCTGATTTCACTGCATGGATCAATGCGTCCATAATTCGGCTATTCGGCGCGACACGATACTGCACGATTTTGATGTGGGTCACATTGGGATCTCTCGCTGCATGCTCGAAAAACTGAATGGCTGGTTCGTATTTGTGATATGGGAAATAAATAAGCTGGTCTGTCTCTCTGATGGATTCAAAGATGGACTCTTTGTCTTTCAAAGGCATGAAGTCCATTGGAGGTAAAGGTTGATCTTTTAGATGGGTATTGCCATAAGAAGGGAAGTTGAAAAAGTCAAAATTATTGTGATACCGACCCTCAGGAAATAAACCAATTTTTTCAACGCTAAGCACATTCATCAGGTAGTGAAGAAAGCTCGATGGAATGGTTTTGTCATATACCAATCTTGATGCCGGGCCCACATCGCGTTTGGCCAGGCTTGATTTTATCTTTTTGACCAAATCACCCTGATACTCATCATCGATATACAGTTCACCATCTCTGGTGAGTTTTATTGAGTAAGTATCGAGGATCTGGTACCCCGGGAAAAGCCACATTACACTATGGCGGACGATATCATCCAACATGATGAGCTCATGACCAGGTTTGACACTTGGCAATTCTATGAACCTTGGAAGATGATCCGAGGGTATCTTGATGATGCCAAAATGCTGCTGATTGGATTGATCTTCCTTGTCCTTCATTGCTATGGCCAGGTAAAGGGCCGCATTGTTCAGAAAAGGCCTGATTTTTTCTTTTACCAATAAAACGGGCTGTACAAAAGGAAGAAGATTGTCCTGGAAATAGGTGTCCACGAATGCCTCCTGCTCCTGCGTCAGTTCTTCCCGGACCACCAGGTGAATATCGTGCCGCTTTAATTCAGGGACGATCTGATCAATAAAAATTTTGCTGAACTCGATTGCTTGTTCGCTGACGACCTTCTGGATATTCAGCAGGACGGTTTCAGGATCATAATCCAATTGCCGCATAGTCTTTTTGCCGACCCTTAGCAGGTTTCTGTGATTTGCAACGCGAACTCTAAAAAACTCATCAAGATTGCTGCTATAAATAGCCAGAAACTTAATCCGTTCAAATAGAGGAACATTAGGATCTTTCGCTTCCTGGAGTACCCGGTAATTAAAGTCAAGCCAACTAATATCCCGATGGATAAACCGGCTGGATTTTATGTTGTTGTCTTTAACCATTTTGGGAAGGCAGGAGGAAAAATCTGTTTTTATTTATGCCTGGATAAAATATCCTTATTTGGCATTTTGTCAAAATTGAATGATTATACATGTCCAGAGCAAAAATCGAACCAAAGGCCACCCCTTTGACCGGTCCAGGGCTATCTTTGCTCACATGAGTTGTGTAAACCTAACACAGAACAATCCTGGTTATGAGTAACATTAGAAAGAAAATAGTAGCCGCAAATTGGAAAATGAATACCACAATTGATGAAGGGGAGCGACTGGTGGATGAAATTCTGCAAAAATTGCCTGAGAACCTTAATTGTTCGGTCATCATAGCTCCGCCTTTTATACACCTTCCGATGATCAGGGAAAAAGCCAGGAATTCTCAATTGTGTTCAGGTGCGCAAAATTGTCACCATAAGCAGTCAGGTGCTTTTACCGGAGAGGTTTCTGCTACCATGTTAAAAGATCTTGGAATCAACTATGTTATTGTTGGCCATTCTGAACGCAGACAATTGTTCCATGAGACTAACGAGATCGTAAAGCTGAAAGTCAATGCTGTTCTTGAAGCAGGTCTTCATGTCATTTTTTGTTGTGGAGAACCCCTGGAAATTCGTGAATCCGGGACTCAGAATATTTTTGTGAGACAACAGCTTGAAGAAAGCTTATTTCATCTTGAAGCAGAATCACTTCGAAAAATTTACATTGCTTATGAACCGATCTGGGCTATCGGTACAGGAAAGACTGCTTCACCGAAACAAGCGCAGGAAATGCATGGGTACATCAGAGATCAGATAGCCATCCGCTATGAAAAGATCGTGAGTGAGACCTGTAAGATTTTATATGGAGGGAGTGTAAAAGCAGATAATGCTAGAGAGTTGTTTTCCCAGAATGATGTAGATGGCGGATTAGTGGGAGGAGCTTCGTTAAATGTGGGAGTATTTCTTGAGATTGTTGCAGCGGCATGTTGATAAGAATGTTGAAAATTTGAATATGAAATATTTGCATTTAGTGTATATTCAAATTACTTTTATATCCTTCCATTGAAGAATCGGAATAACAATAAAAAAGTCAGATTCACTGATTTCCTTGCTCGAATGACTGAATGATTTCATGCTTCGGGAATTATAGAGAAAATAATTACCTCCGGTAAATATGAGTAACTATGATGGGTAAAAGTGGTCATGACAAGGGGTGACCTAGTGGTCATAACCCCAGTACCGGATGACTTAATAGTCAATAAAACCGGTGCAGTGCAGAATCATTTTATATTGTCTGTGAAATCGAAAGAAATCAGGACTAACCAACTTGTGATGAGAGAAAGCACAAATGGAAAAGGGATTCATACATCATGATTGATGAATGGATCCCTTTCCACTTTTATACAATCACTGGATCACTATCTTGAACCATGAAGAATGTCCATCAGTCAGTGTGATCCTCACAAAGTATAAGCTTCCTGAAGCCGATAGAGGCGCTTCAATGGACATCGGCATTGATGTATGAACATCATTGAGTGAAGAAACCTTCCTGCCATTGACATCCCACCATTGTATATCATTAATCTCCAAATGTTTTGAAAGCGGGCTGAACACATTTAGTTTTTCACCCTGTGCTACGATCGTAGGCCACACACGGTAGTCTAAAGAAGCGTTTGGGTCATCAATACCAGTCACCATGGGTACTACAAAATGAAACGTCTCTTTACATCCATGACTATCTGTTGCGGTCAGTGTATATGATCCATGGAATATTTGGAATAAGCTTTCTGTGGTCTCATTATTATTCCACAGGAACGTAAATGGTGGAGAGCCACCTATAATTTCCACGAGAATAGCTCCGTTGCCCGTACCGTTATCTCCTATGACTGAGAGGTCATGAATAACGATGGCCGGTAAAACGGACAAGTGCAGTGTTGTTCTTTCAGTACAACCCTGGTTTGATTCCACATGTGTATATATACCAGTCTGGAAAACATCGACTCCTGAAAAATCTAACGTATCGCCAAAACAAATCGTTTGATTGATATCATGGAAAAGGGTGTCCACTACATTTAAAATAAGGTGGATATAATTGGAACAGCCTTCTGGTGTAAAATATTCGATAACCTCGTCTGTAGTGTGTGTGTAGGGAACTTCGAGAACATATATGGTATCTCCGTGGCAGATTTCTCTTTGTATGGTTTCTGTTAAAGTAGGAACTACAGTCAGTGTAAGGGAGACTGTGCTATCACATCCATTTGAAGATGCATTGGAAAGATCCACTATATATGTTCCTGTTTCAGAAAAAATCTGTGTTCCCACTATGAAGGAGTGTCCTTCACATATAGTAGTATCTATCACTGTTGCTCCGACAGGTTTAACTGTTACATTCACAAGACCCAGACCATCTCCATCACAGAAAGCGTCACGTACACTTCCTACTCTGAATCTAGAAGTAAATACCGGATCCACCTGAATGGAAATGTTGTGCATTTCGCTGAGGACATTTGCAAAAAAAACATTATCCCTGAAAAGCTTAATGGCGAAAGGAGGAGTACCTGTTGATTCAAAATTAAGGGTTACCGTCGATCCGCCACAAACAGTACTTGGTCCTGAAAGACTTATACGACTTGTTGGTAATGGAAGCACATTTATATCAAAACCGACTGGGTTGGTTTCACAACCCATACCCGAAGCGGTAAGCATATAATGCACAGCAAGCGGGCTTGATGTTGGATTAGTCAGTATCTGATAAAATTGATGTGCGTTATTTTGGGAAAACGCACCTTGAATTCCGCTTTCAGGAGTTGCGATCCAGGAATAAGTTACAGGTGGAATAATATTCGTCTGCGGTATTAGGATCACTGTATCCTTACTGCAAATGGAAATATCATTGATAACCTGAATTCCAGGATGTGAACAGCATACCATGGTGGCATTATACGTTTCCTCCTGGTCATAGGCACACGCAAGACTTTCACGACTTCCAATCTCTCCATCTGAAAATGTGCGCATGCTGACGCTTGCATCCAGCGTAGTAACACAATCTTCAAGAACAGTTAAGGTGAAACATACTTTCCATTTATCAGGCGTTGGAAGACAATCATAAATATCTCCTATGGTTTCGTCTGGACCTGTGTTTGGTGGCGGATCATTAAGATTAGTAAAGTACCATCCAGCAGGCATTCCCTGCCCACCGTCAAATCCACTGATAGGGTTTGAAATATTGTATCGGATATCACCTACTTTATACCAATCCCAAAATCCATTGTTGCTGACAGGAGCTAACATCGAATCAACTTTTACAGGCATTCCGAAAATATCGAAATTGGAAGGATCCCAGCCTGGACCAAAAGAAGGTACCAAGCCCTGGAACCCATTGCAGTCAAGCTTATTCCAGTCGAGCAATTCATAACAAAAAGATACTTTTTCTCCCGGCTTGTAAGGTCCGTGGGCAGGACTCCCCATTGAAGTATGGGTCACATAGATAGAGTCTCTTTCATTGCAAAACTCTACATGTATGGCAGTGGCACACAGATCAAAAGCTCCTTCATTTCCTCCAGCATCTGAAATTGCTACAACATAAGTAGTATTTGGTGTAACGGTGATGTATTGCATCAAGACAAATCCATTCGTACCTGTTGCACATTTCACCTGTGTGAAATTGGAGCAATTCACTGACTTAAGCAATGCAATCTGGGGTTGATTGAATTCGTCAGAGGAGACGCTTAGCGTCAGCAAATCGGCAGTGGCATCTGTCGTGACTTTAAAAAATGCAGTTGCATTTTCGAAATCTGAACATGGGCCCTGCAAAAAGAAAGGTCCTTGTTGCAAACCTGAATTACAACCATTGACACAAAGTAAAACTCCTGTAGAAGGAGGCAGAATTTCATTATTGAAAGTTGTATCAGGAAGACATTGAAATTCTTCAGAACAGGGTGGGGGTGCGGTATTGAGATTGAGATACCAAATGTCTTGCTGTGCAAAAGGGTTAGCGGGAACATTCTTGTCAGCTGACAAGGAAGTGCCTATCATTTGAATTGTAGTATCAATGGTCATGATGTCCACTGCGACATCATTAGCGGAACCTCCATAATTCATTTGATTTATGATGGCGCCATTAAGATCAATAGTGAAGATCCATACATCATTTCCTCCTTTTGTTCCAGTGAGATCACCATCATCGCTGTTGGAAGTGGCGGCGATCACCAATTTGTTCGAGCCGAAGCGATCAATTTTTGCATTGATATCATTTCCACTTCCACCGAATTGGACCATTTGTTTTGTGTTGCCATTATTTCCATCAAGACGTATGAGCCAGATATCATTTGCACCACGATTGGAAGTGAAATCACCATCATGGGAAGCAGACTGACACGTGACGTAAACATCACCATCCTTGTGGAAAAAAATATCAGATGCCACATCATCCAATGATCCGCCGAAATTCTTTTGCCATAATAGATTTCCCTGCGGGCCTAATTTAAAAATCCATATATCTGACCCACCTGCATTTAGGTCAAGGCCGGTAAGTGTTGAATTGCTTGTGGCAGCTACATATATATTGCTGTTGATATCGGTAGTGATGGCGGCAGGCGTATCCTTTAGGGTGCCACCCATCAGGACGCTCCATTTTATTTCGAATGTGTTCTTGACATTAACGATCCATATATCCTGCATGCCATGATTGACCTGATTGTCCAATTCAAGAGAATTGGCTTCCATGGCCATGGTGACATCTCCTGAAATATGCCTGACTGCATCAACGGCATTTTCACCGATTGTTCCTCCAAAAATCTGTCCGAAGATCAGATCTCCTGATGTGTTTGTTCTCATCAGCCACCCTCCTGTCTGGCCTGTGAGATGGCCATATATTCCCTGATCGTTTCGGGTAGTCCCAAAGGCGATCACTCCACCATCAGAATGTGGCATGACAGTAGTGAGATCATCATTTTGAAAACCTCCATAAGTGCGATTCCAAACCTGACTTCCATCCCTATTTTTCTTAATGATCCAGAAGTCAGAACCGCCTGCATTTGAAGGAATATTTCCATCTGATGAAAATGTCCTGCCACCCCAGAATACCTTACTGGAATCTGAGTTGACAGCAAGGTCTTTTCCTTCATCCAGGGAATTGCCTCCGATGATCTGTGAGGACTGGATCGTAAACTGGCCTGAAGCAAGAAAAGAAACAGACAATAGCAATGTAAGTATGAGTATTCTTTGCATGGTTATTGTATTGATCAATAGGCTTTTGGAAG
>JBDUDG010000136.1:0-7917 GCA_040003045.1 Saprospiraceae bacterium
CCCAAAACCTATTGAAAAATGCAATCAGCTTTTCAAGGACTGTCTCACGCAGCTTAGTTCAATCACCACCAGGTGTAAATCTTGAAACAGGTGGCAGTACCTTTGTAATCAGCGTGCCCGTCGTCTGCATATATCCGTCACGAAAAGCATTCTGAATAAAACCATAGGTCTCTTCCTTATTCAGATTTTCATCTCCGATGATCTTGTCCAGCTCTTCCTGCTTTTTGTCATCCACAAAGGTATGCCAGTCATCATCGACGTCTGAAGTGGGTGTCAACGATTGAATGAAGTCCTCAATCAGATCTTTTTTGTTGCGCAACTCCAGGCTGGAATCAATGGCCTTCTGTATGCTGATCACGATTTCTTTGTCCTGCTGATGTCCATCGTGATACTTTCGGATGAGCGCCAGGATAAAATCAATATTGATCTCCACCTGCCTGATCAGCTCCATTTCAAAGACGATATCATCATTGACATTCTCACTATCGCCCCGGGTGACCGTCCTGAACTCATTGTACAGGTTGATATACACCATTGGTTATCGTGTCAGCTCTAAACGAGGCACCCAATTCAGACAATGAGTCACTCAGCGCTTCAAAGACTACGTGGTCAAAGGCTATGCTATCAAAACCAAATTCATCTCATCATTCATTTTCTATTTATTCACCTTTTTCTTCTGCATTTTGGATAATATCGATCTTGATGGGAAGCGGCTTCTTCCAGTTTCCACATGTTAATTTTGATATATTTTTCAAAATCCTCATGAAGCGTGAAATGCTTAAATTCTTCATCCTAAAAATGAAGGTGTGGGCAGAAGATGATCGTCTTTTCTTCCAGAATGCGAAAGTGAAGGTCGATTTCGAGATCAACAATTTGTGCTTTGATTTCACCATAGCTATTCAAATACCGAATCCAACTATGGATATAGGAAAGAAATAATGTATCCCTTTCTTCATTTCAACCGGATTTGAATTGAAATAAAATTAAGAGAATTTCCTTAATGATCTGCCTTACCCCCTAAATCCCCCAAGGGGGACCGTTTTCCTATTAAAAAAAAGTTTTTAAAGATCATTTTCGGCAGACAATCATTTCGATTAGTAAATAGATCCCCCTTGGGGGATTTAGGGGGATGGTATAAGCACAAGGGATTAAGGAAAAAACGAGAGCTCATTTCGCCCCAAGCAAATTTTCTTCAATCCTTTTACCTTCCTCTCTTATTGATTCTACCACACCATCCAAATTCTTAATCACTTCTTCATTGGTAAATCTCAAGACATTCAAATCGTAAGATTCTAAAGATTCTTGTTTGCTCTGATCTTGAAGCTGAACTGTATTATCAGCGTGAACATTACCATCTACCTCAATCACCAAACTGAGACGATGACAATAAAAATCAACAACATAATTTGACAACGGGTGCTGCCTTCGGAAATAATACCCAATTTTATTATCCCTGATTCTCGACCAAAGCAATGTTTCAGCATAAGTCATTTTCTTTCTAAGCGCTTTGGCATTTCCAAAAATGCGGCCGGTTGCTGAGCTGCGTCGCACTGAGCTGGATCAGTGATAAGATGAGTATGTCGCAGTGTAGCCCTTGAGAGTGGGCGGCACATCGAAGCATTCCGCCTTTTTTTATTATCTTGTACATATTCCTCAGGATAACTTTTGCTGCTATTTATTATGTAACTGTCGTCAGCCAGACGTCAGGAGAATTATTAAATCATTATATGAAAAATCAAACACCTTTCGGAATTGAAAATCTCCCCATCAGCAAACATCTGACGGAGACTGAAGTAACTGAACGCAACAGCCATCTTACTGTGGCATTGAAAGAATTAGAAAAGGTAATTGCAGATCAACGGAAAGCAATGGAAGAATTAAAAATCAACTTTGATCAGTTATCCTTTCATATAGAAAATTTACCGCTTGCACGTATCGAATGGGATAAGGAGAGTCACGCTCAATCCTGGTCAAAACGGGCTGAAGAAATTTTCGGATGGACAGCATCTGAATTTATAAACGGACAAAAATTAGGTCTCAACTATGTATATGAAGACGATCTGCCTTTAGTAAAGAGTATATTCGAAGACCTCACATCAGGTAGAGTGGAAAGAAATAGTGTCGAAATTCGCTATTTGACAAAAGATGGGCGAATCATCTGGTGTGAGTGGTTCAATTCAGTCATAAGAGATGATCACGGTGATGTCGTCACCATTATGTCACTTGTCCAGGATACAACAAAAAAGAAGAAAGAAGAGGAGCAGAAAGATTTTGATCAACAGGAGAAAGAAGCACTCATCAATACGACGGATGACCTGATATGGAGCGTCAGTAAGGACTTAAAACTTATCGCAGCTAATAATGCTTTTTTACGACGTGTTGAAGATTTGACAGGCATCATCATTAAGCCAGGAGATGATTTGATGAACAAAGATTTTTTTTCACCCGACGTTCTAACTTATTGGGATGAAGTGTACACGCGGGCAATGTCCGGCATATCCTTTAAGCATGAAATCTTCAATCCGGCGCAGTATAATTCAGTGGACAGTTGGGGTGAAACTTCATTTAATCCCATTTATCAGGAGGGAAATCTCGTGGCCATCTCATGCTTTTCACGAGATATCACTGAAAGAAAACTAGCTGAAGAACGAATAAAACAAAGTGAAGCAGAATTACAACTTATGAATGAAAAGCTTCGAAATCTTACAGCTCATTTACAAAACATACAGGAACATGAAAGAACCACCATTGCAAGAGAAATACATGATGCTTTAGGTCAGCAGCTCACAGCTCTGAAAATGGAAGTTGGATGGTTGAATAAAAAACTTCCAGATGAGCCAAAATTGAAAGAAAAAGCACAGGATATATTATTGCTGACCGGTGATATATTGAAAACGGTAAAACGGATTGCTATGGGATTGCGCCCGGGTATACTCGATGACCTGGGCTTGATAGCAGCACTTGAATGGCATGGACAGGAATTTGAAAAACATACCGGTATAAAATTTGAATTCCATTGTGATTGCCCGGATTTTAATCCGGACAAATACCTGGCTACCCATATTTTTCGAATTTCACAGGAGGCTCTTACAAATGTGGCCAGGCATTCACAAGCTTCCAAAATTGAAATGACACTCCAAGTAACAGATCAAATTGTCAAACTGATTATAAAAGATGACGGACATGGATTTGATTTGGAAAAAGGAAAAAATCAAAACTCACTTGGATTGATCGGAATGAATGAACGGGCCCTTATGCTGATGGGCACACTCTGTATTGAAAGCGAAAAAACGAAAGGCACTGTAATCACCCTTTCTATTCCAATTACTGAAGAAAACAAAAACAACTCATGAAGTTTTTGATTGTAGATGATCATGCTATCGTACGGAAAGGACTGGCACAACTGCTATGTGAGGAATTTGCAGGGGCTGAGATCACGGAAGTTGGCAGTAGTGATGAAGTGATGCTAAAGACACAAAATCAAATATGGGATGTCATATTACTTGATATTTCAATGCCAGGACGAAATGGCATCGAAACCCTGAAACAATTGAGAGTGAATGGAATTAAAGCTCCAGTTCTCATGCTCAGCATCCATCCCGAAGATCAATATGCTGTCAGAGCATTGAAAGCCGGTGCTTCAGGCTTTTTAAACAAGGATAGTGCTACTGAAGAATTACTCATAGCTGTGCGAAGAGTGTTATCCGGCCGGAAATATATTTCGGTCTCAGTGGCTGAAAAATTGGCAGATTCGATGGGTGAAAGCGGAGACAAACATGCGTACGAATACCTTTCAGACCGGGAAATGCAGGTTCTCCAACTGATCGCTTCCGGAAAAACAGTGTCTGAAATAGCAGAAGAAATATCGCTCAGCGTCAATACCATCAGCACCTACAGGACGAGGATGCTTGAAAAACTAAGCCTTCACAATAATGCCGAATTGACGCGTTACGCCCTGGATAATCACCTCGTTTAGCAAATGGTGTAGTCAGAACCACTACAAGTCTTTCATTGTTGATCCTATACAATCCCGGATATGTCTTTATGATATTTGTGTCTCGAAACAACCCAACCATTGGCTCTCTAATTATTATCAGCACAGATCGCCGGGTGATTCGATTTTTACAAGTTTACTGGCATTGTGTCTCATTAACCTTTGCTTTTTTCCCCTCGCTATTTAAGCTTCTAAAGAGAAGCGTGAGAACATCAATAGATTAGCTGAACTTAGTGAGGAATGTTATTTTAGCATGTTCTTGTCTGATGCAGAAAATTCATATTCTACCTTTCTGCCAGAGCATAAATTTTTGCAGATAAGAAGTTTTGGGCAACATGATTCCTAATTCTAATTCCATTTCTCCGGAATTAGGATTAGGAATCTGCATTTTGAAAGTAGTCCAGGCGACAAGTGGAAATGTTCATCCACTTCAGTTTGTATCATTTCAATCCATTCAATTTGAGGAAGAGCAGGCACCGCAAGGACCTTTTATTTTGGCTTTAGCCAATTGGATATCTATTTTCTATATGGAAACTTCTTCACTGACTTTGTATTGATATGATCAATGACTTCATCTGCCGTCCAGCGCCAGTCCGATCCCATGTTGTATCCAATCGACCAAAGTGCGATGCCCTCATTGTCAATGAGTGAATAACTGGTCTTTATATCTTTTGATCTTGCTATCCCACCGGGAATATAATTCCGCAATCCACCATGATCGATGGTGGACAATATGCGCGTGCCCATATCAATACCATAAGAAGCGAGCTCAGACATGAGGCGATGTTTTTCAATGCGGCATTTGACTACTGCATCGACACCCAGAATATTGGCGAGCTTACCGGGATCTTCTTTCCACGATGAACGAATGTCAATCCCATTCGATTCAAGCACACTCATTGTTTTGTCAAAATGCTGAACGTTTATCCGGATTGGACGGCCCCTACCTTTCGAACTACGCAGAACAGCATTATAAAATGAGACCATAAAAGCTTTGCTCTCCTCCTCCTCAATTCGCAATACATCTTCATCAGTCATCTTCTCCGGCTTCGTTCCGGTAAAGACCATTTCAAAAGGCAGCACCGCAAAAATCTTGTCATCTCCTGCACGCTCTTTAAAATCAGAGGCTATGTAATATGATTTGCAGGAGGTAATAAAAAAGAAGAAAAGTACCACCATCAAGGATAAGATTGGCTTTAAAAAAGTGTAGTTGTTTTTCATAAATGGGGTTTTTTTTTATAAACTTCGGCCGCTTATTTCTTAAATAGTTTTAATAAAATTTAAAGAAGTGATAAATTTCCCCCATGAACCAACCAACTGAATTCCAGGATTCGCCCCGCCAGCACATCCATCTGAAGAATATGATCGCCTCCTGTTTTGTATTGGCTGTAGGGGTCGGTTTTGCCGGGTCATTGATGCATGGTTTACCAATACAACATTTCGCCTGGGCAATCTCTTCGTTTTTTATGATCATCGGGGCTTCACTGCTAAGCTCAAAACTGACAAGAGCGGGACATGATATACCCGCCGCAGGTTTCATAGTGCTCTCGATCGGCCAGGCCACCTCCTATGCGTTTATCGCTACCCATGATGCAGGTGTAGAACAATTTGGTGCAGTCATCGCCATCTTTATCCCGAGCCTGATCCTAATCAGCATGTACAATATTGTTCCCCTGTCCGTGCGAATTGCCGGTTTCATTTCTGCTGCCACTTTTGCCTCTTTGGCGGCTTGCATTTATCAGGAAGTAGAAGCTGAATGGGTGCAACCCGTCTTCACGACAGCCGCTTATCTGACAATGAATTTTGTGATTGTAGGTTGGGCATGGTTAATCTACCGAGAGAAGATTTAATGCTTGCTTTTGGTCGAACTTATAAACATATAATAAACTCATAAACCAATAAACACATGTCATTTATTATCTTAGTATGATTCTTCATATTTAAAAATCAAAACGAATCATGCCAACTATTCAAATCAACTATTTAGCGATTGCTGTCGCCGTCGTTGCCAATTTTATCCTTGGCTTTATCTGGTACACTCCACTCTTTGGAAAAGCCTGGGGAAAAGAAATGGGTTTTGATATGACCCAAAAACCACCGGCAGGTGCAATGGTCAAAGGGATGATCATTTTGATTATTGGGAATTTCCTGATGGCCTTTGTATTCGCTCATAACATAGCCGTTTGGAATCCGGTGACCTGGGGTCTCCCCGAGTCAGCAGAGTCACCAACGTCTATGGCCCTTGCTGCAGCATTCTTTACCTGGTTGGGTTTCTTCTTACCACTTGACCTAACACAGTCGCATGGGAAATGAAGTCGTGGAAGCTCTTTTTTATCAACACAGGTTATCATCTCCTTTCGCTGATCGTCGTCGCATTCATCTTAATGATTATGTAAATCAAGTTTCTTATTTCGGGGACTGCCGATATAATGATCATTTAAATTAGAAATTCTTTCAGGTTATATATTTAATTGCCCAATGCTTCAGCCTGGGGCAATTAAGAAGAATCCCTTTTCAGAATTTTTATAATCTGTGTACCGGTAGCCCTGGGGGCTGCCGATGTAAAAATCATTTAGAATGAAAATTATTTCAGGTTATCTTTAGTTGCCCCATGCTTCAGCATGGGGTTTAATGAAGTGATTCCTTTGGCTTCAGTCATCTGAGTTTTCTTTTGTGGTCAAATTTTTTTATTATTTTTAAAAAACAAAACTGAAGACCTCCATGAAAAAAGCATTGAAAATCGTCATGATCATTGTCGGGATCATTATTCTTGCCATCGCTGGTCTATTGATTTATCTCAAAATAGCTCTTCCCCATGCTGAACCAGCTCCCGATCTGAAAGTACAAGCGACACCTGAACGCATCGAACGCGGTCAATACCTGGCCAACAATGTAATGGTATGTATGGCCTGCCACTCAACACGGGATTGGTCCATACTCACAGCTCCGATTATCGCCGGAACTGAAGGAAAGGGGGGAGAAATCTTCGATCAGAAACTGGGTTTTCCAGGAAAATATATTGCACCAAATATCACACCTCATTATCTCGGAAAATGGACCGATGGTGAAATTTTTAGAGCCATTACATCAGGAATAGAGCGAGATGGACATGCCCTCTTTCCACTCATGCCATATCTTAGTTTTGGACAACTTGATGAAGAAGATATCCTGTCAGTCATCGCTTACATCCGCACGTTGCCAACAATTAAAAATGATGTACCCGAGTCAACCTCTGACTTTCCAATGAATTTTATCATCAACACTATTCCGCAAAAACCACATTTTCAAAAAAAGCCATCTCCAACAGATCAGGTCGCCTATGGAAAGTATATCTCTACTGCTGCACTATGCGCCAATTGTCATACAAATGAAATAAAAGGTAAAATGGTTGGCGAACCATTCGCTGGTGGCAGGGAATTCATGTTGACTGATGGGGCCATCGTACGATCTGCTAATCTCACGCCGCATGCAACAGGCATAGGCAATTGGACAGAAGATACGTTTATGAAAAAATTCAGGTTTTATTCGGATAGCACATATCAGGATAAAAAAGTAGTTCCGGGAACATTACAAACCGTGATGCCGTGGACTATGTTTGCACGCATGAAGGATGAAGACCTGAAAGCCATCTTCGCTTATCTGAAGACATTACCTCCGGTGGAAAATTTTCCTGAGAAATTTACTCCGGTAAGCAGGTAATCTGCATTAAGTAAAAAATATGTGTACCGCCGGCTTCCGATGTAAAATTCATTTAGAATAGAAATCATTTCACGTCAAATCTTCAGTTGCCCCATGCTTTAGCTTGGGGATAAATGGGAAATAATCATTTAGAATAGAAATCATTTCAGGTCAAATCTTCAATTGCCCCATGCTTTAGCTTGGGGATAAATGGGAAATAATCATTTAGAATAGAAATCATTTCA
>JBDUDG010000008.1:0-25929 GCA_040003045.1 Saprospiraceae bacterium
TGGAAAAAATAATGAGACTTCGAATACGGGCTTAGGATTGGCGATCGTCAAAAAGATCGTCGAGCTTCATCATCTGGTGATACAGGTGACTAGCAAGGAGAATATTGGGACGACGTTTACGCTTGAGATTCCGATTGTATCCTAATAGGGTATTAAATGTTGGATACTACATTAATTCCGGATATCCATGTCCCGTGTGATTATTCGAATGCTGCATGTCCTGCAAGGAAATATAGGCTTTTAAAGAGTAGCGGCAGAATATAAAACCTTTCCTGCATAAGTTAATGTTTAAAAACAATTTGGTCCCTTTCAATCAGTGAGATGAAAAGCAAGTAAAAGTGATGTGGTGAGGATATGGTATAAATTTTGTGAAAAATGATGTAGGTTAGTTTTTTTACTTTCCTATAATATCCTCCGCCCTGTAAAATTGAAAATTCCTATCGTTCGACATGGCCACAAAAAGACCTTTTGGAAAAGTGGCATTGAATGGCATATTCCAAATATCGGAGCCATCACTCTCCAGAGTTTGAGCTTTTACGACTCGCACTTCAATATGGTCGTTCGGATTTCCATTATTCCCTTCCCGCGTATACAAATGAAATTTATTTGCCTGCTGATCCGATAAAATAATATACCCGGTGCCATCATTATTTTTAAAAATGGACAATCCTTCATGGTCACCGGCAATGCCTGTTGTGGCAAAGAAGGCCAGTTCTTCGTTCCCCTTTTCGGCATCCGCATAATATTTTCGAACACCCATAGTTTCATCTGAATAATATACGTACCCTAATTCATCATCCACCACCACAGCTTCTATTTCCTTTTTTCCGCTGTAATGACCCAAGGCTCGCACCTTTGTCCCGGTGACATAACCTTCCTTGTTTAGCAATTCATATTGGTAGAGATATCCGTTGGCAGGGCCGGTTTTCCTGCTCACAAAAGCAAAAAATCGATTGTTTTTATCCTTATAAATACCAATGCCCATTGGAGCTCGCAATGAATCATCCTCAAATACCGGAATGCCGCCATGATCGATGAAGGTGCATGCCGGCAAGTCAATGACGCGTATCATATTACGGTTGCGTTCAGTAAAAACGGCTATATCAACTTCTTTTCCATTGAATAAAAAACCGTATTCAACATCAATATTATTGGGTCGTGCTAAATGGGTAAGACTAAGTGCAGTATCTAGTTTTCCATCGAGGTGAAACACAAAAATACCTCCCGTGGAATCTCCTTTATCCGTACCTAATATCAGACTTTGCGCGGGATCAGCATAGTTGTACCAGATGGCCGGGTCATCGGTGTCATTGGGTGTTTTGTCAGTTACGACCACCGGAACTACATCCTCTACAGAAGGAGCGTTTTTATGATGATCACAAGCTGTTAGAAATACAATTATGTAAACAGCAAAGGAATAAAGGAATAGTGAAAATCTATTTCTCAATATGATCTGGTTCAGTACATGCCGACAATCAGAAATTACTAGTCCTTTATTATTTTCAATCATGGTAATTTTATTTTTCTGGTTTGAATAAGTCCAATCCAGTGCAGATCAACTTTACGTTAATCGTCTGATCTCTTCTCAATATATTTTAAAGGATAGGGTGTCTTCATATTGCAGGCGTACCAGAGAATATGATTGAAAAGATCATCGTCACCAGTATCGATACCATCAAATTGTGGATCCAGACTTAAGCGTGCATAATACAATTGCCGGCCGGTCAATAAGGATAAAGCAGCATTCATTTCGTCCAATGGAATATTGTTTTTGACGGAATTATAACTTGCATAATCAGGCACATCCGTAAAACAGGCGGCCATAGGTGTGGCAATGGCATCCTGAATATTCATAGGAGGCAATCCCAATATCTGCTCAATGGTACGCACCATGGATGGTTGATTGTAGGCTGTATGAATGGCGTGAGGTATCCTAGAATAAGGACTGATGACCAGTGCCTCTGTCCGATAGGCTGATACGTGATCCCATCCCGCCTGTGAATCATCCTCTGCAATGAAGACGACGGTGTTATTCCAAAATCGGCTATGCGAAATGGCTTCAATAATACGACCCAGGGCGATATCATTGTCAGCCACCATAGCCTGCGGAGTTGGATACCCCGGTCGGTTACCTGCTGTATGATCACTTGGAAGAGCCATGACCATAAGTTGCGGAAGAGAATCGCCTTCTATCGATTCATAATGTTCAAGTTCTTTTATAAAAGTTGCTGCTCTTAGAACATCGGGAATCTTATGTCCATCATAGCCGGGATAATTGGGTGACAAAAGGTCACGGACTGTGTTCAGCGTGGATTGATTTGTAAATTGAAAAGTTTCTTTGCGGAGAAAGCTCTCATAGATATCGTTCCAGGAAAGACTGTCATTAAAAATCGGAGTGGCAGCTTCTCCATATATACGCACATTCAACCCGTGATTTCTGGCATTGTCCCAAATATTTCCTGTAGGTGCGTAAACCAATGCATCGTCCAATGTATGCGGATAACTTCGGAACCATGAACGAACATCTTTTTCAATATAATCAGTTACAATGGATGCGTCCGCCCAGCTATGTCCTTCGGCAGAACATTTTCCGGAGACGAAGAAATTATCCATAAGCGTGAAATCATCTACAAGCTTGTGGGTATTGGGTGTAACCTGCTGACCAAAAATGCAGAGCGAACTATCGCCATTTCCTCTGGTGACGTCGCCAAGCACCTGGTCGTAAGTACGGTTCTCTTTGATGATGTAGAGGACATGTTTAAAAGCAGAAGGTTCACCTATGCGTTCAGGCAATGGTCGGGGAGCAGCGCCAGTTCTTGGTGGCAGTTGTGCCGATTTCAATCGCTCAAGTTGATTAGCAGCAATAACTGTTTTGGTGTATGATTGTAATTGTTTTTTTGCCGGCACTTTAAGGTATGAAATGGAGGCCAGCATATGGTGAGCGTTATAAGCCATACCCTGTTTGGAGACATGCGTAAAAGGTAGAATAGCACCAAATGATTCAAGGTTGGTGATGTATAATTTTTTGTCTTTGCTTATGCTGATAGACGAAGGATAAGCTGCGGTAGGAATGAATCCCTGAACTATACTTCTTTCATTTGAACTTTCTTTTTGTGCTTTATTGCCGAGTGAAATAACAGCAAGGGCATTGTCCATACCATTAGCCACGTAAAGCGTTCTTCCATCCGCAGTGATGGCTAACCCATTAGGGCTATCGCCAAAGTAGGTATTGAAATCTCCCTGAAGCGTGGTAGAAATATTTTCACAAACTGTATCCTGAAGGGTATTGATTACACTGACCATATCGCTGTTTGAATTAGTCAGAAAAATATGGCTGCCATCAGGACCCGCGATAATGGAATTGGGATGAAGGCCAACCAAAATTTCTTTGACCAACATACCATGTGCAGGCTCGAATACACTGACAGATCCTTCATTACATGCAGCCGTGGAAGGATCAATGCTGGCCATTTCCCATGGCGCACCGGCAACATTCACGTTCTCCACTTTAGGTACGCGACCGGCCCAATTCGACACATAAATTTTGTTTTGTGATCGGGCAATACCATAAGGTGCGATGCCCGTATTTTTTATCCATACGGTATCACCGGTTACCAGGTGCTGTTTCAATAATTGGTTGTTTCCATTCAGCACCACGTACATATAATCATGTCCTTCTTCATTACAAATCAAGAGGCCGTTTGGCAAGGCAAGAATCGAAGGCGGCACAGGATAATATTTAAACAGATGATAAAGAGTGGCCATTTTTCCCGTCCATTTTAACTGAACCACATACGAAACCGATTTGGTCATTGACGCACTAAAAAAAACAAAGTCCTCAGTGGATTTATGATACCAGGTTATGCCTGAGAAACTGCACATAGCTTTTTTAAGTTCGGGAATACTATCCAGTGGTAGCGAGTACACGATCTGATGAGTAGAGGTAGAAAGAAAAACAATGGAGTATCTCTCCTGGATGGCCAGATATTTTTCATCCGGAGAAAGCGAGCAATCCAGTGTATGGTTTTCTTTGGAAGAATCACCAATGGCTACGATGATTCCTGCTGGCATGAGCTGACGGTCGTAAGGCAAGTTACCAGAGCTCAGGGCGTGGCCGGAAGTTCGACAAGCGGAAAAAAGAATATACGTCGCAATGATGATCACTGACATTGCGACGTACAAAGTTTTACTTCTCATATTTTCAATCCTCCATGAGAGAAAGGCGGGTCATACACCATGGCTTATTACATTTTTCCCGGTGCAATGTCCAACACCATAAACGATCCTGATTTCAGTTTTGGTTTTGCATCGCCTACTGCCAGTTCATAATCCGCTGTGGAACTAAATACATGGTGCGTCAATTGATTTAGTGTAATTGTTTTTGCACCCTTTTGCGTGGTCACTGTTTCCATTACTGAGTAACTATCACCAGGTTTTTCCTGGACCACGGTCAAAGTACCTTCACCATTAGTGCTGTATGCCCTTTTTAAAGTATTATCAAATGCAGCACCATCGGGTTTAGCACCAATAGGAAGTGTGGTCACCACTTTACCACTTTCAGCATTAGTTACTACCATAAGTTTGTTAGCGCAAACGCTGAACAATCGGTGAGTCTCGTTATCGAAAGCTAAGCCTGTAGGTTCTTGTCCGGGGGCAATAGGCCAAACATGTTCTACTTTATATGTTGTGACATTAATAACAGCAATAGAACTTGCGTCCTCCAGATTCACATAGATTTTGCCCTTACCATCTGATACAGCTACTTCAGGATTCCCGCTAAAAGAAATGCTATCAACGAAAGTGCCTGTATTTGGATCAAGCACTGTAGCGTTATTGGAATGCCCATTGAATACAAAAATCTTTTTGCTGAACGGCTCATATAAAATCGCATCGGGACTTTTCCCCGGCACAGCTATTTTTTTGATGGTCTTAAACGTTTTGGTATCAAAGACAACTACCGAGTTATCATCCTTAGTACTGATAAAACCCTTGTTCCATTCTGGTGCAATGGCAATGCCGTGTACACCTTGCAGATCAACGATTCTTCCCAACTCAATTCCCTTCTTCTCATCTACTATCTGCACCATGTTCCCATGAGAGACATAAAGCCTTCCGGCGGCATTGTCGGAGAAAAGAAAATCCCATTTTTCATCACCTTCCAGATGTATTCTGTTTACGATATTGTAAGTGGAACCAGATTGAGCCCTTACAGAACAAAGCAAAGACCCACAAAGGAATAGGCCAAAAGCAAGTACAATTTTCATATGAATTTTTATTTAGAAGGTTAAGCTATCAACAGCTAACAGTGCCTTTCTGATTAAGGTTTGAAAAGTAGGCTATGGCTTAGAAGTAGGTAAATGCTTGTTACCCTTGCCATCACTCGGGTAGGCGCCCATGTCTCTATTCAGGGGAGTATCTGCACCAATGAGATATCCGAACAAAATTCCATTAGAGGTACCACCGTTACGTGCAGGGGAAGTGGACGGCAGTGAAGGGACATTTAAGTCAAGGTAATTTGCTGTGATATCCTGATCCCATTTTGTAAATACGGTATGGCATGCTCCCAATCCATAAGCAATTTTATCTGTTGGTTGAGGCACTCCGTTTGAATCCTGTATGTATGGATTATTGGTTTCTACATTGCTGGAATCGGAAGTCAAATCATAGTACATATATATGAGGTTGTTGCTGTACTTGGTATTTGCCATGTCCGCACCGGTGGCATTTTTCGCCAGGTGGATACCGTTACGACAGCCTACGATTGCATTATTATAAATATTGCCGGCAGAATTTTGATCTAAATAAATAGCAGCTGAAAGCTCACCAATTTTTCTCCAGTTTCCATTGACAAAAGTATTGTTATAAATGTCAAATTTAGTTTCTGGTAGCGGAACGGTCTTGCTCGTATTTAATTTTATTCCACTATTGCCAGAACTCCATATGTAGTTATATGCAAAAACACCATGTGCACCCTTTTTTATGTTTACAACATCGCCGTCTGATCCACCCAGACGCTGCAATACATTTCTTTTTATACTGCACGTGATGTCTCCGGCCAAATGTATGGCATCATCAATACCGCCGAACATCCAGTTGTCTTCAAATATAATTTTAGCTCCTCCATTAAAGGTCTGACTTCCTTCTACATCAAAACTAGCTTGCGCACTTCCTCCTGCATCAGGACCACCAGTGTAATTAATATGAGTGAAGTTGATACATACATACGAGGCTGTAGAATCAACCAAAATGCCACCCCAATAACCTGTTTGCCCGAGATTGGCATATGCTCCGGCTTCGTCATTGGTAGTCAGCGTAATCTGTTTTGCTTCGGTTCCTTTGCAAATAAATACACCTGCTATTTCTATATGGTAGTTTCCTGTAGCAATTACTTTTACACCCGGTGAAATGGCAAACGAATCTGTTGCATTAACTATCATATCTCCATCCAGGTAATACGTGGAATCCTGTTTTAGACTTCCTTTTAGTGTGCCCATTAAATGACTTCCTGTTATATAGGAACCCACCGGTGGAGGCATTTCATTGGTTGATATATTTTCTTTACTGCAGGAAATTAGAGAGACCATCAATAATGCTGATGCTAGTAAGAAAAATTTAGTGCTTTTCATTTTTATATTTATTTATAGGTTAAATTAAATTGGATGTACTTTGATATCGCTCATTCGGTTTTTATTCATCCCAGGAAATAACTATAATGAATACTTAACTTCAATCAGGTATACCTGATAATTATAGGCCTTTCTGATCAGCGTATCGTTTTCTTCTTTCATGTACCAGGTGATCGGACTATTCAATAAATTCGAAGCCTTGAATGTTATAAAACATGACGAACCGATTCTCTTCTCTATAGTTAATCCCAGGTTATGATGTGTAGCCTGGTATCGATTAAAATGGAGATGACTATTGTTCAGGGCCGACAGATTATCGCCCTGCAGTGTATAAGTGAGTGATGATTTCAAACCAGCATGTGGGAGGCCGTAGGATATACTGGCATTAAACAAGTGAGGAGATTGCCCGACTAAGGTCCGGTTATAGTCCACTGTAGGGTTACCAATAAGAATGGAATCCTGGTATATAAAGTCAATGGCTTTATCATCGATAGATGAATGAGTATAGGTATAATTTGTGCTAATGTTTAAGCGTCCAAAATTCTTAGAGGCTACTAATTCAAAACCGAAGTTGGTGGTAGATGAGGCTACGTTGTTCGGCTGGGCATTATCACTTTTATTTAAAATTTCTTCAATAGCATTATCGATTTGTTTGTAGAATACACCCACCGTAAATACATCTTCCAGGTCAGGATAGATTTCATAACGCAAGTCGAGACAATTGGCATAAGCTGGTTTTAAATCAGGATTACCGCTCTGCCCCCCTGCCCTTGGGTCACTGTAGGGAATTACTTCGGTATAGTTCGGCCGGTTGATGGCTCGGTAATACGAGAATCGACAATTTTGATTTTCAGTTAATTTATAGGTCAGGTGGAAACTAGGAAAAAAATCATAATTCTGTTTCGTCGTTTTAGCAATTGGAATTTGAATATTATTTTGATTATGATCTGTATGTAAATAATAGGATTCATATCTCAATCCTGTTAAAACCTGAAGTTTTCCAAAAGAGGTAGTCACCATGCCATAGAAAGAAGTCATATTTTCCCGCGCCCTGTAGTTACCGGGATTTAAATATGCATTTCCTTTTTTCTCCTGGTCATTCTGATTATTTCGAAGAGGGACTGTAAGCAGGTTCGGGTCAGGATAATATTTATAATTCAAATCTGAATTGTCATCATACGGCTGAAAGAAGTATTCATTGGCATAATTTTGCCTGAATTTTTTCCTATACATACCGCCCGCCTTTAACTCAAACAAATGATTTAATACGATCGGCTTGTAAAAAATATTCAGGTACGCTGATTTGTTTTCATCCGTATCCCATTGCCAATTTCTGACTACTGGCCGGGTATAATTAAGTGTTGGTGGATTGCTCCCTCCCTGTGCCAATTCTACTATTGCAAAATCGGGTGATTGCGATTGAGCTCTGTCAAACAGCAGAGTCCATTCGATGTTAAGATTGTGTCGAAGAATATGCTGACCTCTTATTGAATTGGACCAAATGCCTGAATTATCAGTTTCAGTTTGTGTGGCAATAGGACGCACAAACTGACCTCCATTTTCAACCTGATGATCAGCGTATTCCCGGACTCTTAATTCATTTTGCTGGAGCAGCGAACTATATATCCTTATTTGGTTTTTTGGATTGAATTGGTAATCCAATTTTATAAAGCCCCCGATTCTTTTTTGATTTTTACTGTAAACCTGGTTCTCCACATACTCGGCTGATGGTTTACCTGTTTTAATTGCCGGAACATAACTTGTATAATCGTATGTATTGGCAAGAGAGTTACTTTGATAACTTAAGCCAAACAGAGCACCGAATTTTTTATTAAAATACCGATGGCCGCCCGAGAGACCCAAATTCAAATCAGGAAGGGCCTTTTTTGTTTCTGCTACTAAATTGTTCCTGGGAAATTCCGATTCATCAGCCAGGTAATCCGGGCCGTTAAGCGCACTGAAATCCTTTTTGGCAACAGTACTGTTATCAAAGGTCAAAAAATTATGGTTATAATAATATTGATTGTATCCTATACCACCCAATACTTTCAAAAAAGCTGAATCAGGTGTTTCTTTCATTTTAATGTTCACGGTACCACCGATGCCATCCGCTTCAAGATCGGGTGTCAGCGCCTTTATAACTTCGATGCGGCCTACCAACTCAGCACTGATGATATCAAGATTAGCCGATCTGCCAGAAGAACTTGTGCTGGTTAATATCGTGCCGTCCACTAAAGCACTGTTGTACCGTGTAGGCATTCCCCTTATAATTAAGTTTGAATTGCTACCGAAACTGTTCTTTGTCATCGAAACGCCGGAAACGCGTTGGAGGACATCAGCTACATTTAAATCGGGTAGGGCTTCGATTTTTTCGGCACTGATGACATTGATTACCTGGACGGCGTTTTTTTCGGAAAGACGTGCACTTTTTTCGGAGTTTTCAATATGGTTAGAGGCAACTTTTACTTCCCCTAATACCACGATAGAAGGTGAAAGTTTAATATCCACTTCAACTATTTCTAAGGGGCCAAGTTTTACCCTCTTTTCTACATCATTATATCCGACATATTGAATTAACAATGTGTAAACTCCCTGAGGTATATTATCTAAAAGGTAAGTTCCATCTGCACTGGTTGATGTGCCTCTGTTTAGTTCTCTGATGTAAATAGTAGCTCCCTCAATACCTTCATTGATATAAGCATCCACCACCTTTCCTTTGATGCCCGAAGAGAAAGCAAAGACCGGAATAAATGTAAAAAGTAAACAATTGAGTATTATTCTGTGCATGACCAAGATATTACCTTCTACAAATTACCAGAGAAACAACCAACAGGAATGGTACTGAAGCGAAACCTCAAAAGTATTAATCGGATATTCATTCTGATCAATACTGACAATAAGTAATCCTCAATATTTCGTTAACTTATTGTTTCATTTTTGAAGTGAATGTAAAGTCATGGGAATGCCAGTTTCCATTTTCGACCTATGAGTGAAATCGCTGAGATGAAAGCAAATTTGGCCAGGATAAAAGTGGAAAATTGAAATTAACTCCGTTTCAACATTCTTATTAAAGCGATTTCCATGGCACTCCGGACTGGCAGGTCATGAAGAGGCATGTCGCAAACCTGTTGAACTTTTTAATATCGAAACAGATTAATGGACCGGGGATGGTCAGGTCATCACCTTGCAGTTATTGATTCTCTTTTGAGCATGAGCAAAGACCCAATGGACATATCCCGCAGTAAAGTGCACAAGACAGAGCTGGCTTAGTTTTTCAACTAATATTCCCAATTTTACTTATCATTGGAATCCCCGGATGAGATTTGTTTACTTTTGAGTAATATAAAATTGCGATTTAACATCACTGATTGCTCTGCCTAACGATAAAATATGTTTTCAAAAACCATATTTGCATTTTTTGTTTTCACATCGCTCTTTATAGGCAATGCAGTCGCATCCGGAAAAGACAGCATTCTCCTTCATTCAATGTCAAAATTGAAAAGGATGACAAATAATGAGTAGGATATATTTCAAAACATAATTGACCAGTAGTAAATGAACCTGTATTTTGCTCTTACCATCGTGATCGTCTTATCGGCAGGATTCTCCTATGTGAATCGACGTATATTAAACCTGCCTTTTGTTATTGGGCTTTTTATTTTGTCCACGACTTTGTCCTTGCTTGTCATCTCTTCCAAGTTGTGGTTGGATCTGCCGGTGGAGGACATTCAAAACTATATTGGACGAGCCAATATTGACAAAATCATTGTGAATGTTTTATTGGGATTTTTACTTTTTGCCGGAGCATTACACACCAACTGGAACCATATTAAAGAGCAAATAAGACCCATTGCCGCATTTGCATTAGGAGGCGTCCTGCTCTCAACGATCATCATCGCAGTACTTTTCAGTGGAATAAGCCATCTCCTGCATTTGAATATTGACTTTATTTATTGCCTGATTTTCGGTGCATTAATATCTCCGACCGATCCGATTGCCGTTTTGGGAATTTTGAAAAAAGCCAATGTTCCCAAGAAGACAGAATATACGATTGTAGGTGAAAGTTTATTTAATGATGGCGTGGGTGTTGTTGTCTTTATTGCCTTGTTAGACACGCTCAATACCGGCTCATTTAGTTTCTCACAATTTGGAATGCTTTTTTTAAGGGAAGCCGTGGGAGGGATATTGATGGGACTTGTGTTAGGGTATGCGCTGCATTTACTTTTAAGATCCCTGGAAGATTATGAAACTGAAATCTTATTGACGCTTGCCTTTGTCATGGGAGGTTATGCGTTCTGCAATTATTTGCATATTTCAGGAGCCTTGGGCATGGTGGTCATGGGTCTTATGGTGGGTAATTATAAAACAGATCTTGCCATGAGTCATATTACTCAGGAATATGTGAATAAATTTTGGGAACTGGTGGATGTGGTGCTCAATGCGATTTTATTTATTGTGATTGCTTTTGTCCTGATTGTGATTGAGTTTAAGACCATGTATATTATCGCGGGGCTCATTTCAATTTTAATTGTCTTGTTATCACGAATTATCGTTGTTTATCTGCCTCATTTGACAGTACCTAAGTTATTAAAACTGACGAATAAAGAAGCCAAAATTATTACCTGGGGAGGCTTGCGTGGAGGTCTTTCGATAGCACTGGTATTATCCTTGCCCAATAACGAAACACGAAGTGTGCTTTTGATTGCCACTTATTTTTGTGTTTTATTCAGCATCATTGTTCAGGGACTTACCATTGAAAAACTCGCAAAGCGGGATTGACAAATTTAGCACGACAAATTGAAACTGAAAAATTATTAAGTGAACCTCTTTTACCTCTAATTCGAGTTATTAATTTGAATAAGGCTCGGTTACTTGTCTGCTCTTTCCGCAGCAGGAGGTGTGATATCATTCACCGGTTTCCCTGGTTTAAATCCAAAATCCAGTGTCTGGATTGGGAAAGGTATGGTAATATGATTTTGATCATACGCTTTTTTAATGTTCATGATCGCCTGATTGCTGGCTTTCCAATAGGCAGATTGCTCCGGACTATTAAGCCAAAAACGTATAATATAATTAATTGAACTTTCCCTGAATGCAATAAAATACATTGTTGTTTCATCACTTTCAGATAATCCATCCATGTCCTTAACCGCATCGAGCGTGACGCTTCGTACGATTTCCAGATCATCTGTATAGGATACACCGATTTCAAGATCGAGTCTCCTTTTACCCAGCATGGAATAATTTTCAATAGGATTTTGGAACACATTTTTATTGGGCAGAATTACCATTTGTCCCTGGAATGTCAATAGTACAGTATCTCTCAAATTGATGTCCGTTACCTTGCCCATGTAATCGCCGATTTTGACAATATCGCCGATATGGATGGGACGACGAAAGGAGATAAAAACGCCTGAAATAAAATTGGCCGCAATATCCTGGAAAGCAAAGGCGAGGGCCAAACCAATGATTCCGGCTCCCGCTAATATGGAGGTGACAGCTTTATCCAGCTGCAGAATACTGAGAACGATAAAAAGAATAATGCCAACCAATGAAATATAGATGACAGAGGCAAATAAACTATTTAACGTTGTGTTTTTGAATATTTTATTGATGAGACGCAGTGACAACTTTTTGATACTACGCGCGATGTAAAGACCAATCACAAAAACTACTGCAGCCAATAAAATATTGGGCAACATGCTGATCAATTCATGTACCCAAATCGTTAATTTTTGCAGTATAAGGTTGTAAGCTTCATTTGTATTCATTCATATATAACTTTGATGGATGGAAATGGTTTTCAATTGAAGATACACTTTCTTAGGAGAATTAGTTTTATAAGAGATACAGAACAGCATTCGCAGAGACCCAGGTCAATCACAATTCCGAAACAAGGCATGGCATTATCTTTTAATGCATCTTAAAGGGAATAAAAAACCTTTGTGAAGCCCTGTTTCTTTTACCTTTATACATTCAGGTGCATGGTTGCTCTCGATAAGATCAGGGATATGTATGAGTTGTAGAAGAAGATAGATGTAGTTTCCTACTAAATAAAACTTGAAATATTTTGATATCTGGTTGTTGGAAACTATTTTATTCTATTTTGTTTGAATAAAATCCAAAATCCAAAATCCAAAATCGCCATGGCTGTCCTCTTTTGGCTATCTATAGAATGAATAACCGAAAACTGACCAAAAGTTCATAAATTTGTATCTGGAAACAAAAACTTAAAACGAGATGTGTTTTTCTACAACGGCAAGTATTGGAGCGGGTGCCGCGCTGGGTATTATCGGGGTTATTTCTGTTAAAAAAGCTCAGGATCCCTCGCAATATTTCCTGGCCGGATTGCCTTTGCTATTCAGCCTACAACAATTTACAGAGGGAGCGGTTTGGATGTCCCTAACTTCTGCCAGCTGGGAAAGTTATCGCAACATAGCTACCATTGGATTTTTGATTATTGCACAGGCGCTCTGGCCTTTATGTCTGCCTATTGCCATCCTTCGTTTTGAAAAGGATGAAAAACGGAAAAAGATCATCCGCTTTTTTCTCGGGGCGGGCATTATCGCAGCCTGTTATTTTCTGTTTTGCATGTTTACTTTTGGAATCAATGCAAGTATCATAAATGATCACATCTTTTATACAGTTGATTATCCGAAATCACTGATCCCTTTCGCAGCAGCTTTTTATTTAATAGCCACTATCGGTCCTCCTTTATTTGCGAGAAATAGAAAAGTGCAGGCGATGGGTGCTCTGATCTTAATATCTTATGTGATTACGCGGGTTTATTTTCAACCTACCCTGGTATCAGTTTGGTGTTTCTTTGGAACAGCCATCGGAATTCTCATTTATGCTGTTCTGAGTGAAAAACAAACCTCAAAAGGAACATATGCCATGGCGATGAATGAGAAGGATTAGAAAAAGCAGAGGACATAGAGCATATAGTGTGGGACTGTGATTGGGAAGTCCTTGACTGTATGGCGAAATGTAGTCCTGAATGAAAGGTTTTATTTGCGTTAATCTGCTAAAATTAGTGGCGATGGAAAAGAATGAAGAATAACAAATAATTTATTCTTGATGATTCGTGGCAGAAAAGCATAGAGCATTGTGCACTGAGATATTTGAAGTTTTTTTATAAATCGTCGCCCTCTAGGTGTTTTGTGTAAGTTTATAAATTATAAATTCATTTTGCTCAAGGTTAGTTTTCCCAAATAGACACTCACCCTCTTCAGGAATATCAACATTCATTTTTTTTCCGAAATTAATAACTACCATTATTTTTTCATTTTCAAATATTCGGGTGAATGAAATTCTGTCATCAGAATATATCAATTCTTCAAATTCTCCATACTGTAATGCCATTTCCGTATTCCGAATCGAAATAATTGTTTTGTAATTATTCCATATCGAACGGTTATCCATCATTTGGTTTTGCACGTTTATTTCTTCATAATTCTCATGAATTTTTATCCATGGTTTATGAGTAGAAAACCCGGCAAAGGCGGCAGGACTCCACTGCATGGGACTGCGTGATTTATCACGATTATGTTTATTTCCTTCCAAAAGTGCTTTTGCAGGACTCAATCCATTATTTAACGCCAGTTCATATTGCGTCCTTCCCTGGACGTCGGTCATTTCATTCAGGGTTAATGCTTTTATATCATGCATTCCGATTTCTTCGCCATAATAGATGAAAGGAATTCCCCTTGCAGTGAGTGTCAATACAGCCAAAGCAAGTGCTTTGTTCACATTTCCATCTGCCAACCTATTCATCATGCGCGGCATATCATGACTACTGAAAAATAAAGTCGGATAATTTTGCATGTTTCTCTCCATGCTTTGAAGCTCATCATAGATTTGTTTTGCCGAAAATGCAGGTATACTTCCGAAATTAAAATTGAAGACCACATCCAGCAGATCAGGAGCCTGGTATTGTGCCAATACCTCGATCTTGTCACTACCTATTTCTCCCACAATAAAACGGTCATCATATTCATTGACTGTAGATTTGATCATTCTCATCACTTCCTTCACACCGTGTTGATCAATATCATTTCGATGAATTTGTTTTCCATCTATCATGGGATTATCTATCCAATCCTGATCGGTAGTCAAAAAATTAATTACATCAAGTCTGAATCCATCCACTCCTAAATTAAGCCAATAGCGTATAACATTTTGTATTTCTCCAGCAACTTTCGGATTTGACCAATTAAGATCAGCCATTGTGCGATCAAATTGGTGATAATAATATTGACCAGTCTCCGGATCCAATTCCCAGGCAGTGCCACCAAAGAATGATTCCCAATTGTTAGGATCATCCTTCCACACATAATAATTGCGGTATGGATTATCTATAGATTTCTTTGATTCTCGAAACCAGGGATGATCTGTTGAAGTGTGATTGAATACCATGTCAATGATCACCTTTATACCCCGCTGATGAGCACCATCTAAAAAACTAATAAAATCTTCTTCTGTGCCATAGGTCGCATCAATCTCTGTATAGCCTGACACATCATAGCCATTGTCCACCTTGGGAGACCGGAGAAATGGTGTGAGCCAAATGCCTTTGATACCAAGATTTTGAAGGTAATCAAGCTTGCCTGTCATTCCCCTGAAATCGCTGTACCCGTCACCATCGCTATCGCAAAAGCTGGGCATATAGATCTGGTAAAAGACTGCTTCTTTCCACCAAATATTATCGGGTACCATTTCATTCATTGTGGCGAATGTACAATGGTTGCACAGATCTCTGCCTTAAGATGCCATTCCTATGAAGATCTTAAATATCTCTTTGCCTAACGGTAACAGAGATGCCTGCGTATCTTGCGGCCCGAAATTTGCATTTGAGATGTTCCGGATTAAGCGGGTTCGTGCATCCGGAACTGTTTGTTTAAACCATTAATATATGACTTCAGGAAAACGGAATGTTGAGTTGCTTAAGGATAAGTCATTGAACAAATCCACAGCTTTCAGCAGAGAAGAAAGGAACAATTTGGGGTTGAGAGGTTTGCTGCCGTATGTCGTATCCAGCCAGGAAACACAGATCAAACGCATACTGGGCAATATGCGAAGAAAGGAATTTGATATTGAAAAATATATTTTTCTGTCAGCACTTCAGGACAGGAATGAAAGTTTGTTTTTTCAGACTGTGATGGAGAATATTGAAGAGATCATGCCGCTGATCTACACGCCCACCGTGGGTCAGGCCTGCAAAGAATTTTCACACATCTATCGACATGCACAGGGTCTTTATCTCACTCCTCCTGACAAAGGGGAGATGGAGAAGCTCATGGACAATTGGCCAAAGAAAGATATACGAGTCATCGTCGTCACCGATGGACAGCGCATCCTTGGACTCGGTGATCTTGGCGCAAATGGGATGGGAATTCCGGTTGGAAAACTTGCACTCTATACCGCATGTGCAGGAATTCATCCAACTAGATGTTTGCCCGTCATGCTGGATGTAGGTACCGATAATAAAGAATTACGCGATGATCCTTTTTATATCGGCTATCCTTTCGAGAGATTAAAAGGAAAAGAATATTTCGATTTTGTCGATGAGTTTGTGATGGCCGTGCAGCATAAATATCCTGGCGCTTTAATTCAGTTTGAAGATTTTTCTACGCCGAATGCATACACGCTTCTGAATAAATACAAACATGAAGTCGTCTGCTTTAATGATGATATCCAGGGCACCGCATCAGTCGCACTTGCAGGAATATTTGCTTCAGGAAGGATCACTGGTGTTCCATATAAAGATTTGAAAATATTATTTTTAGGTGCCGGGTCTGCTTCAACCGGTATTGCAGATCTGATGGTTTCGGCTTTTGTTGAAGAAGGTCTTTCAAGGGAAGAAGCATATGACCGGTTGTGGTTTGTCGATAGTGGCGGTCTCGTTGTGAAGAGCAGAAAGGACCTCGTCAATCACAAAGCTGCTTATGCAAAAGATCATGTGCCATTAAATTTTATTGAGACCATTCGCGAATTCAGACCAAATGTATTAATTGGCGCCACGGGTGCGCCCGGATCTTTCACACAGGAGATCGTAGAGCTCATGTGTTCTATCAATGAACGTCCTGTCATTTTTGCATTATCTAATCCAACAAGCAGGGCAGAATGTACAGCCGAACAAGCTTATACATGGAGCGATGGTAAGGTTGTTTTTGCAAGCGGCAGTCCTTTTGATCGCGTTATTTATAAAGAAAAGATTTTTAAATCAGGTCAGGGAAATAATGCGTATATATTTCCGGGTCTGGGTCTGGGTGTTGCCGTGACAAAAGCTAAAACAGTGCAGGATAATTTATTTCTTGCAGCCACGAGAACACTTGCTCAGATCGTGAGCCAGGAGGATATAGACAGGGGTGCTGTATATCCGCCCTTGAAGGATATCCGCAGTATCTCACTTGATATAGCAACCGCAGTCGCCGAAAAGATATATGAATCAGGGCAGGCCAGGCTTCCACGTCCTGATGATCTCAGGCAACATATTGCAGATTACATGTATAATCCGAAATATTAACCCTGTCCAGTTCACGCGAGCTGGGATACTTTATAGTTTACAAGCATTTGATTATACTTTACAACGATTCTTCCAATCCGTGGTTTTTATTCTAAACTCTTTTTAGTGTTGTTCGTTCATTGGTGGACAGAACTAAAAATGTCTATTTACGATGCAGTTCAATTCACAGAATTTAAACTAACTAATTATGAAGGGTTACAAGGCCAATATTGAAAAGGAAACCAAAAAGAACGGGAATTTCCGGAAGGTTTTATATACTGGTCCGCATAGCCAGTTAGTGCTGATGACGCTGCAGCCGAAGGAAGAGATCGGATCTGAGGTGCACAAAGCCAATGACCAGTTTTTTCGCATCGAAAGCGGGAATGGCAAATGTATAATTGATGGTAATGTATATAAACTGAAGGATGGCGATGCTGTGCTGGTGCCTCAGGGTGCACGTCACAATATTATCAATACAGACAGCAGGAAGAAATTAAAAATCTATACTATTTATTCACCGCCTCACCATAAAGACGGCATCCTCAGAAAAACGAAAAAAAGTGCGGAAGAAATTAAAGAGCACTATGATGGTAAAACTACAGAGAAAAGGAAAAAGACAAAGTAGAGTTCTCCTGCAATATATTTTTTCTATCTGCTTCGAACTTTCATTTTGAAAACGTGTTATACTGCCAATTGACCTGAAAGGTAATAGGACCTTTTAAGGAAATTATTCAACCAATTAAAACAAACAGAAATGAACAATCTATTCAGAGGTCTTATATCTGGTTACGGCGCATACAAATTAGGTGGTGGCTGTCTTGGAACCATTGTTGTCTTTGCCATCATCTGGATGCTGTTAGGACATTGTTAAGCGGCCATATCCTGGCTTGCCACTGCTTGTATATTAGCTTTTTGAATTTAACTGCTTTCGGGTATCTTCATTTTTTATTTGAATAAAGTGAAGAAATCTATACATCATGCGAAGCATTTTAAACATTGGAATTGTAGGTGCCGGAGAATTTGCGGCATTTGCTGCGAAAGCATTTCTTAAAGTTGAAGGTGTCAGCATAGTTGCGGTGACGGATATCAATGAGTCTGTCGCAGCTCAAATGGCGATTGATCTCAATGCAAAGCTTTATACTACTATCGAACAACTCCTGGCAGACAGTAAGGTTGATCTGGTATATATTGCAACTCCTCCATCTCTGCATTTCCAACAATCTTACCTGGCTCTAAAGGCGGGAAAGCATGTCATTTGTGAAAAACCTGCTGCGTTACTTACGACAGATGCAGAAACATTGGCATCATATGCCCAAGCCCATAAATTGCTTTATGTAGTGAATCTGATGCAGCGATACAATCCCTTGTACGATGTGGTAAAGCAGATCGTTGATGAACAATGGCTTGGAGAATTCGTCCACGGTTTCTTTGAAAATTATGCGAGTGATGAAAAGCTAATACCGGAACATTGGTTTTGGAGTGAAGAAATGAGCGGAGGTATATTCATCGAGCATGGTGTCCATTTCTTTGACATGTTTAATGGATGGCTAGGGAAAGGAGAGTTGATTAATTCATTTCAGATTCAAAGAAGTGGAGTAGAGCAGAAAATTATTGATCGTGTCCAGGCAGATGTAATGTATAAAGATGGGCCTGTTAATTTTTATCATGGATTCAATCAGCCGAAATTGCTAGACAGACAGGAACTGCGTTTGCAATTTGACAGAGGGGACATCACGTTGCATGAATGGATTCCTGTAAAGATCAGGCTGCATGGTCTTGTCACAACTGCACAGATCGAAAAACTCATGTCGATATTTCCGGACAGCATGATAGTCTACCATTCTGATATTAATCATAAAGACCAAAGAGCAAAAGGTAAATTCAGGGACATTCTATTTAATTCGCTCATCACCATGAATTCAGGTGATATTAGGAATAAGATGATTCGCTATGAGCAGTTAGTGACTTCCATGCTTGAGGACCAGTGGGCATGGATACAGGATCGTACACATGTCCGAAAGATAGATGACACCAATGCAGTGGAGTCGCTTAGAATGGCTGAGATAGCCACTAAAATGGCATCAGCAAGATAAAAAGACAATAGTAGGAGATTGACGGTGGTTTTAACTGAGGATTTGCTTTTTCAAAATCCATACATCCTGTGAAATATAGGATTCATTAATCCTTCGACCAGGTACATGGCGAATGATTGTAAAACCTGATATTTTAAATAGGTCCTGCATATAGGCTGGTGGATGAAAGGTTCCATACATTCGGTGACCTTCAGTCACATTGCTTCTGGCAACTATTTGACCTTGCGAAAAGGATTCCACCTCCTCATTTCTAAGTTTTTCGACAAAGGCTTCACCATGTGTGGTTAATACTACAATCCCGTGGTTAGATAGTATTCGATTTAATTCGATGCTCCACTTTTCCTGGTTATCTTTTGATAAATGAGTTAAAACTGAAATTGCATAGATGAATGAAAAATACTGATCAGGGAAAACTAATGGAGGGTCAACAATATTTTTACTAAAGATGACATTGGGAATATTTTGCGAACACCATTGAATAGTCTTACCATTATAATCTACACCATAATAATTGTTCTCAGGTCCCAGTAATTCCGGAAAATGGCGGATGATCCTTGCCGGGCCGCAACCCCAATCCAGGATATTCATGGAGTGGAGATTTAAATATGGTTGCACAATTTCGATGAGCCATTGTGCATCCTCTCTTCCTCCTGTGAAGTATTTGAATTTATCCAGTTGGAAAGATTCATACATCAGGTAATCAGAGGGCAATTTTACTTCGGGGTATTCTTTTTTGAAACGATGATTCTTTGCGAAATTTTTAAAAAACATGAATCGAAAGCGGATAGAATCTGCAAGCTTAGCAAGACCCAGGTTTCTGAGATGGAAGGAAATATCCTGTTTATTCATCTAATAAGAACTGGCAGCTTGTAATTTCTTCAATTGCATCTTGGCTACTTTCGGATCTACATGGACCTTATCATGTTCGAAATCTAATTTGATCCGCCATTTTTGCATGGTGGCGGCACCGATGGTGGCTTCTTCACTGAGGCCCGGAACTACCAGAAATTCATCAGAAAGAAGAACGTCTTCAAGGTAGAAATCTAATCGGACAGCTTCTGAAATCTCAATAAAATGGCCTTCGGCGGCTGTATACACATTTCTGATCCGACCTAATTTGGTGGGAATTTCCAGGTCTTTTAAATACTGAGGATGAATGCAGGACAAATTAGCCCCGCTATCGAAGAGAGAAAACAGTCTTGCCTCTCCAAGAGAACCAACGAATAGAATGGGAAGCTTTATAACGGACATACAATAACGATTTCTGTAAAATTAGAGGTATATCTGGATTTAGCCGTTTCGTAAACTGATAAATATTTAATAATGAATCTTTATTTTTTAGATGGTCTTGTTTTGAATATGGTTAAGGATTCAAAGTTCACCGGACTTCCGATTATGCTATTCGGGCAACAGAATATACCGGGTGAGAAGTTTATTTCATGGGAACCATTCTTAATCCAAAGAAACCTTTGCATATTTATACGGGTTAAAGAATATAATCCTAAAACGAAGGGTAAGAATTCATCTTTGGGTGTTATGGACTGGTGCCTTCTGGGTGATGGCACCAGTTTTTTTTCTAATTATATTTTCAGGAAATCTTTTCTGCTTCCATTTCCTTCATAAGAAGTTTCTCCCGATGTCTTCTGAGAGATGAATTAACTATATAGACTCCGGTCAGAGTCACCAGGGCTCCAATGATCAGAAGTAATGTTATTTTCTCTTTAATGAAAAGACTTCCCGACAACACAGCGATAATCGGATTGATATATGCGTATGTTGAAACAAGTCCCGTAGGCAATCGCTGCAGCGCATAGAGATAGGCAATAAATGCAATAATAGAGCTGACAATGACCAGGAATGCAATTGCTTCCCAGGTATAAAATTTGACTTCAGTGATTGGTATGATATTTCCTGTAGCTTTTGCAATAATATTCAAAACTATACCTGAGATCAGCATCTGCCAGCCAATACTGAAATATGGATTGAAATCATCGGCAAATTCTTTTGTATAAATCGTACCGAATGCCCACGCCAAAGCCGCCATTAAACCAAGGAATACACCGAATTGAAAATCTTTATCAAACAGTTCCTGAAGATGATCATAGAAAATAATACATACACCGCCAAAGCCAAGCAGTATTCCAAGCCATGCAAGCAAAGGAATTTTACTGCCTCCTTTGATGGTCAGAATTAATACAAGCCACAATGGAAATAAAGCACCAAGTATCGCGCTCACGCCTGCTGTAGTAAGTTTCACGCCCCAGGAAGCCAATCCATTGCTGATCATAAAATTTAATATTGACAACAGCAGGATGGGATACCACTCTCTTCCTTTAGGCAAGGGGGCTCCTTTGTAAATAAAAAACAGAATATAACATGCACCGGCTATGATCTGCCGAATTCCCACCATCTGAATAGGTGGCATAAACCGCACCGCCTCTTTAGTGCCTACCCAGGATACACCCCATACAATGCAGACCACGAGTAGCGCGAGATATGCTTTTTTGTTTGAGTTCATCGACTGTATGTGCTGTGTTTTTTCAACTTAGTAAAGTAACAGCTTTTTAGAATAAAGTTTGTCATTGCAGGAATAGACGGACATGGGTCTCTTTCAATTAATTCGCCTGAATTGAATTAAAGGAATTAATATTTCTGCCCAACGAATATTCACGAAATAAAAAATGAATCAATACCCTTTGACCCGTTTAATAAATTTTTTCAATATATCACTGAAAGACCCCTGCATCGGTGTCCTGTTAGTAACCACTTCCAATTCTCCATTTTTTTCTTTTACAAAGAAATTAAAGACCATGTCCCTGTAGTCTTTGACTGTATCCTGTATTCCTCCATACCGCAGATCCGAGAGTACAGTGACCGTGTCAGTTGGATAGGCATTGAGATATCCATCGGAGAACCATTTAATTGTTTGAAAGTTGTTGTACTTCGCGTAGGCCTGCATGATGGAATCGTTTTTGGGAAGCACATTGAGATAATGCATGTCGGAGGTATGATCAAAATTAGAATAAAGACCCACATAATATTTGTCGGGAGTCTCTGCAACAAAGGTCCAGAGAAAATTATTGAGGATGGTCGGATCAGTTCGCCATCGAGTAGCTTCTATCCCTCTGCTACTTAGAGCCCTTTCAAATACGCGATTCATATGCATTTTATTTCCGAATGTGAATAGCAAATACAACGCTGCATATCCCATTCCGATATAGTTAATGGCTGTTCTTGTTTTTGTATTTCTGCGGAAAAAAGGAAAAATAATCGCACATAGCAGAAATGGAATCGTAAAAAAGAGGTCTGCAACAGAGATATTTTTAAATGAAACGCGGTAATTAGAAAATGGAAGAAATAATTGCGTGCCATAGGTAGTGCAAGAGTCCAAAAGAATATGAGTCATAAAGGCAATGAAAAATAATAAGTACCACCGGCCATAAGTGGTCTTAAAACTTTCAAGGTCTTTTTTAATATAGTATTTGTATAATCTCCAGGCAAGGTATGCTCCAAGGGCAACCGATGAAATCAGGAACCACCATCGTGGATGATGATTCTGGCGCAACAAATAATTTGAACCCAGGAGGAGGACACCCAGGGCCAGAGCGTTCAGGATGGAAACCAGGATTTTAAAAAGAGGCTTTTTATGACTGTCCGTATGGTACAATTTGAAGACTAGCCAGCCAAATAGCAATGGGGCGAGGATTGCAAAGACAATCGAATGGGTGAAGCCCCGATGGAAAGCCAGTGCACCGGTAGGACTTAAAAACAAATTGCCCAGCACATCAAAATCCGGGATGGTCTCCCCGATAGCACCCCAGATAAGTGCCCTGTTGCCTATTTTCTTTCCCAGAACGACCTCGCCGATAGCGGCACCCAGTACTAAATGTGTCAGTGAATCCATGTGATAACAAATGTAATCTTAGTTGCCATTCATTTCATCTCGCGGTGATAGATGAAATGAATAAATTGCACCCCGGAATCTTACCCGGAATTCCTCAAATTCAACGTTCCATTGTTCATGATAAAATTCAGGTTGATCTTCGGAATTTTTGTGTGGGTGGTTGTTATGGCCATCACATGCAATGCTTTCGGACAACAGGGGAGCAACTGGATGGTTTTCGATCTGGGTGATCCACCGCTTCACATCAGTCTGCCTGGTGTACCGGAGCCAATGGAGACACAGATCCAACCTTCTATGCTGGATATTATGCAGGCATATTATGCATATTCTTATGAAAGTGCTGATCATCTCCTGTTCGTAATGCTCTTGCAAACATCTTATGCCCAGCACATACATCCGGATCTTAACCTGATCACAGATCAGACCATCCGCGACCTGGAATCTCATGGGGCACTGAAAGTAAAATATACTTCATCTTCATCTGAGGTTGAAAAAAAGAAAGGCGTGAAACAGAAAGGCACACTCGACATGAAAGGAGAAGCCATGGATTTTACCGCGACAATAATCAGTGATGTTTCTAATGTGTGGAAGGTGATTGTATGTACAAAAGTAGGCGAAGCATCGGCAACTAAAGCGGGGCAAGCGGTTGTGAGCTCAATGACCTTTAAGGGGAAATAGGGAAGGGGCAATTTGCAAAAGGTCTTTCTCGTTGTGGGGAGATTTTAAATGGAAGCTACAAATGTCGTTGTGGGGAGATTTTAAATGGAAGCTACAAGCTTCCTGAGGAAGAATTAATTATTGAAACAGATGGGTAATATTGATTTGAAGCTGAAATCTTCAAATGTCGTTGTGGGGAGATTACTTCAAAGGTTGGGAAATTAAAATATAAGATTGCGAGTGACAACTAAAAAGAAAAAGGACCGAACAGGGTCCTTTTTCTTTTTAATTGTATCATGTTTCACGCTTTATCATTGCGTCTAGTATCTCAAATCTCAAATCTCAAATCTCAAATCAAGAGACTAACATCTCACATCTAGCTGGCATCTTACTGTTGATTGATCTTAATAAATCTTCTGACCCACTGTTCTTGTCCGGAAATGATTTTGGCTGTGTAGACACCTTCAGCAAATGACTCAGTAGGAAATCTGAGTATTTGCCCGCGCTCTCCCGAAGTAATTTGATTTATAAGCTCGCGGCCTCCCATGTCGTACACAATGACCTGAATCGATGGATGATTTTGTCTGAGCTGTACCAACAATTCATTTGTTACCGGATTAGGGAAGAGAGTCGGTGGTGCGCCCGGAGGAAAGATTGAAACTGTTGTCACAATCTTTTCCTTGCATTCTTCTCCTGTGGCTGTAGTGCGATAGACGATCATACATATATCATATTCGCCCGGACCAGGGAAAGTATGTACGAGACTTTCATCGCCATAAGTAATTGCAGATTCACCATTGTAATAGAATACCCATTGGATGCGATCACATTTCTCGTCGAAATGGCCAATAGGAGTGAAGGTGACTGTATTGTCTACGATCACTGCATTGATGCCAAGCGCAACCTGCGCATAAAAATCAGGATCGCATTCACATGGCTTATCGGTATCGGAACAATATGGGACAACAAAGCAAATGTCAAATGAGCAGCAATTCGTGTGCTGAGCATCATCATTAAAAGTGTGCAATGTGATAGTGAGGCAAATGTTTTCGCCAGATTCTACAGCAGTGCCAAGGTTGATCTGAAATGGTCCATAAGTTCCTCCCGGAGGTAAGACGCCAAGATTAATGATCTGATTAAATGGTGAAAGGGCAGGATCTGTAAATACAATATTCGCCAATCCAATCGTGAAGCCAGTATTGTTAGTAATCGTACCCTGCAGAATGAAATTTCCATGTTCATCACAGAATAGAGTATTATCAAAATAACCGCAATCACTACAAGCCAATTCAATAGTATCGCTGCAGATCGCCATATCACCATGCATCCATTTAATCGCGACTTTGGTGATCGGCGTATTCGGATTGTTGACACATATCGTTGGAAGAGTTACAGGACCTATCGGGATGAAAGGGTTCGTGGGATCTTCAGTACTGATGTAATTGAGTGTAGCCATAGTGGTCGTGAGATTCACTGTCCACCAATTACTACCAAATTCATTGTCAAGGGTCATCGTGCTTCCGGCAGTCAGTACACATATTTTGATGCCATCGAATAATGCAGGATCAAAATAATTGTCCAGCGTGATATTATAGCAACATGAATCCGTTCCATTTTCCACAGGCATTACATTAGCCACATAAACACTATCACAGGAAGTACAACCCGGAATATGCACACAGTAAACTGTATCCAGCGTACAACACAAAGCTGATGAGTCAATCGCCGGATCTGTTTCATGACCAGTGAGATTGAAACAGAATTCCTGGTTGGCAAAATCCCCACCTGATATCGTAAATGTGTATGTGCCACAATGTCCCGGCATTAATGGAACGATCAGATTAAGTGAGGAAGGTGATAGTACCGCACCCAATGGTGAGAACAGGTTAAAATTGACAAAGGATATTGGGTACAGGTTGTAAGCAGGATTGCACAATTCCATTTGATACATGGTACCATCCAGACCACACCATATCGAATCACTGGCCAGGTAAATGCACGGCGGCTCAGGATCACACGGCAGATCAACAGTATCCATGCAAAGCGCGATATAATCACTATCCAGCCAATTGACTTCAATTTCGATCGGGCTATGATCAATATTATGAAAACAAACCGTAACGAAATCCGGTATCGTATCCACCG
>JBDUDG010000137.1:0-7878 GCA_040003045.1 Saprospiraceae bacterium
AATTCGCCCCGATCAATTCCACTTTTTCTAAATCGCCGTATGCAATAGAGGATTCTGTCAATAATTTTTTAACCTGATTCCTCACTTCTTCTACTTGTGATTTACCTGCAAGTGCTCCCATTCGAACACCTTCCACTTGCGGATCACCTATGACTGTTTGTGATAGTGCATTCCCAAGAGCTATCTGCACATCATCCAGCAGATCAGCGGGAATTAATGCGCGACGAATGCCTGTGCAACGCTGACCACACTTTGTCGTCATTTCCTTCCGCACTTCCTTAATGAAGAGATCAAATTCAAGGGTGCCAGGAACAGCATCTTCACCCAGCACTGTACAATTGAGCGAATCAGCTTCAAGATTGAATGGGACTGCTTCGGAAATAATTCTAGGATGCGCTTTGAGCTGCTGACCAGTTGATGCAGATCCGGTAAACGTAACGCTATCCTGTGACTGAACATGATCGAGAATGCCATGCGCGGAACCTACAAGTAATTGGACGGCCCCTTCAGGAAGAATACCGGATAAAATAATGTCGCGGAACATGGCCTCGGCAACATAAGATGAAAGAGTTGCTGGCTTTACGAGAGCTGATACACCGGCGAGAAGATTGACTGCTATCTTTTCCAGCATACCCCAGATAGGGAAGTTGAAAGCATTAATATGAATAGCGATACCCTGCCGAGGCACCATAATGTGATGACCTATAAATTGTCCTGTTTTGGAAAGGCTCACTGCTTCACCATCGACGTGATAAGGAAGATCAGGAAAACGGCGACGGAGACTTGCATTTGAAAACAGATTTCCGATGCCTCCCTCGATGTCGATCCAGCTATCTGCTTTCGTTGCACCGGTTTGATAGCTTATTGGATAATATTTGTCTTTTCTTTCATGCAGATAAAGGGCAAGTGCCTTGATCATACGTCCTCTTTCATGAAAGGTCATTTTACGAAGTGGAGGGCCACCTACTTTCCTGCCATATTCAAGAATGCGTGCAAAATCGACACCGCCTGAATGAGAATACGCAACGGGATTTCCATGTATGGCATGGAGCAAAGTAGTTTCTTTGCCATAACCGGGTGTCCATTGACCACCTACATAATTCTCGACTATTGATATCTCAGATTTCACGGCAGAAATATAGAATTAACAGAATTATTATCCATTCGATTTACTATCATTTCCGGATAACCATGATTTTTTCAATACCGGTTTCATTTTTATCTGTGGACCATTGCATAAAATAGATGCCGTCATCAAGATGGTGTGTGATTCCTTTCTCTGCATCGGATTTTGAAATATGAAAAGAAGAAATAAGCCGGCCCTGCGCATCACTGATTTTTAGGAAGAGCTCATTGCCATCTATTCCATTTTCAGGCGTGAGATACATTATAGAGCCATCATTTGGATTTGGATAAACTATAAAATGTTTTGAATGGGTCCATGCATCATGCACACCTGTAGCCAGATCTTCAACTTTGAAATTGTCAATATGTACTTTGAGATGATAGTCATCAGGAGCAGGTGCGGTATCTGTAGCAATAAAAATAAGTTGAACATCAGTATTCAGACCAGACAATGAAAGAGGGGCTTTAAATCTATCCCAGCGGCCAATGGCTACGCTCGTATCCGATTTAAAATCCTGAAAAAGTGTTGTATCGACGCCGTCTGTAAGCCATACAGAAAAGCCTGAGAATTGGTTTGGGGGAAATTCGCAGAGCCAATAGTCAAAAGAAACCTGTGGGAATAAAAATGTATCCAGGTGCATCACAGGAGAAGTCAAAATAGTCGAACCTCCATTTACTTCGTCCAAAGCCACATTGGGATTCGAAGATAATCCTGTTGAATATGAATGATTGCCCACATCATAAGGAGAATCTGTGGAAGAACCACACTCCCAAATGTCGAATAATTTTTGCTGTGTTGGAATACCACGAGCCCATTGCCCCTGAGTAGCGTCACCGCTTATCGTCCATCCAAGATCTAAATCAAAATCATCTGAATATTCATTGCCAACCACCAGTGTCAGATTTTGAGAACTGTTGATGTTAAACTGAAATTCTACGGTGTGTCCCCATACACCAGCCTGGACTTCATATTCACCCTCATAAACTGACGGCAGTATAAAATTACCAAGTACGTCTGCTGTGACGTCATACGTTCCACCATCACCGAAGATGGTTAATTTCGCGAAAGGCACAGCTGCAAAATGAGTATTGATTACGCGACCGGAGAAACTGTATTGTGGGCGTAATTTTAATTTAATGACAGGAGTCAGTACATCACCATTTACAAAATCAGCATGAATGGTTTCGGTGTAATATCCTTCTTTGGAAGCTGAAATCGGAAAAATACCGGGAACTGCTTTCCCGGTTTTAAAAGTGCCATCAAAAATAGTAGTTTGAGGCAAAACAATTTCATCACTCTCGATCTTCACCCTTGCACCATTAATGGGCAAACCAGTAATGGAATCGATGACTGTTCCTTCCAAAAAAGCGGCGCGTACATAATTTGGAATAAAAACAAAAAGGCCGCTGGTGCGATCTGATGCTAATATTTTTCCGGAAGGCAGATAAGGATATGCACCCCATACTCCTTCATAACCGCCATCAGCGCCAATGAAAGAATCAAAATTTCCAACTTCAATAAGATTGTCAGGTCGTGATGCATCCACAATGAGGGTGCCACTTGAATAATATGCAAGCACCAACCAATTCTGCCATGTGAACACATTATGCACGATAGCTCCGCTGCCATCAACTGCGGCCTGTCTGAATCGATCTGTCTCTTTAATATTTCCTTTATCGGTGATGTCATAAGCTGCCACATATGAATTTGGTCTTTCATCTGTAGTAAACATAAAATGACTATCTGCGGATAGCGAAATATTATGCGTAAACTCATTAGGCGTTTTAACCTGTCCTATTAAAGTAATGTTATTAATATCATGAAAATCGTAGATGGAAGCATTGCCCGCATAAATTTCGGCGCTATATAAAATGCTGTCCCGTGCAATGCAATCATGCGAATAAATCCCCGGAGCGTATCCCAGGCAAATTGGATTTTCAGGATCAGTTTTGACATCAACCAGGACGACACCTCCATTATTCAGATTGCTTCCGTTAAGAAGCAAAATCCCATTTTCGTCTATATTGAGTGAGTGCGCTTTTTTAAATGTCTGATCACCGGAAGGAGTATGACATATTCCGAACCATGAAAGATAATGCACTGAATCAGGGAGGTATTGCAGATCGATGATCAGAAGACCAATCTGAGCTTCAGAGCTGACATATGCATAATGACCAAAAGTATTGATGTCGCGCCACAAATTGTCTACACCGGGGACAAAGGCCACTTCGTGAATAGTATCGCTGTTGATATCGACGATAGATACTCCGGTGTTCAGACCAACCAATGCATACTCGCGGCCATCAGGAGCAGCCCATCCGCAGACATCATTTACTCCTACATTGTAATCCATGCTGTCCTGCAAGGTCATGTTAAGCTGGCCAAATGAGTTGGAAAACGAAAACAGAAGGGTGAAAAGTGGAAAGACTGAAATAAAATAGAGTTTCATGAATCTGGTATTAAGACATTTAAAATATAGGACTGCAATTTAAGGATTTCGTTGCTTGGGGATCGACGGTAACTTTAAAGTATTCGATACTTCAGGATTTCCAGGGTTTATATGTCGGAAGAATCTGACTATCAGTGGGGATATCAGTGTTCAAATTTGTGGAAGCCAGAACCGGTCTTAAGGATCTGAAGCATTCGGCAGGCAATTGCTGATAGAGTTTTGTTCCTTCAGTTTTCCATGCGATCATTTCATCAGAAACCTCTTTGATGAATTTGCCTGGATTGCCTGCTACAAGACTGCGCCTGGGAATGATTTCTCCTTGTTTGATAAAAGTGAGGGCCCCGATAATGCATTCCTCCCCGATGACGACCTGGTCCATGATAACAGAGTTCATACCTATCAGGCTGTTCTTTCCGATGAATGCTCCATGGATGACAGCTCCATGCCCGATATGAACCCCTTCGTGCAATCTCACTGTGATCCCCGGAAACATATGAATAGTACAATTCTCCTGAACATTACATCCGTCTTCAATGACTACCCCGCCCCAATCACCACGGATGGCTGCTCCTGGTCCGACGTATACGTTTTTTCCGATCACTACATTGCCGGTGACAGCGGCGAGTGGATGAATAAAAGACGAAGGATCAATGACTGGAGTGAAATCTCCGAAACGGTAAACCATATTCTGGCGGTGGCTGAGAAATAAAGATAAGGAGAGTTGTCGTAGGTGGTGGATTAAGGATGTGTGAGCTGCCGTAAAGTAAGTGGTGGCACGAGTACTCGTGCCACCACTTACTCGTGCCACGAGGTCATAATCTATTGATAATCAATGGTTATGGAGCATAATTAACATATTAAAAAATGAATAAAAGCTTATGTCCTTTTTGTAGCCTTTTTATACAACTATTCAATCTGAAGGTGAGTCACTTACCTCCCCGTTTTTTCTGTATTTTTACGAATCATAAACAAATTGAATTGGTGGCATCGATCCACAATATCTGCATCGAGGGCATCAATGGGAAAGAACTCAGGTTAGATCAATTCCGGGGGAAAAAGCTGATGATAGTCAATGTGGCATCTGAATGCGATTTTACTCCGCAATACGAACAGCTGGAGGAATTGTACAGGCTTTATAAAGATTCATTAGCCATAGTCGGCTGCCCATGCAATGATTTCGGTGACCAGGAACCGGGTCAGGAAGAAGAGATACTTTCTTTTTGCCAGACGATGTTCCAGGTTTCTTTTCCATTGAGTAAAAAGATAAATATCAGGGCTGAACCTGTGCACCCATTATACAAATGGCTGACGGATAAGAGCTTAAACGAGGTAGCGAATAGTGATGTGACATGGAATTTTCAAAAATATATGATCAGTCCCGATGGTGAGCTTGAACATATGTTTTCACCCGAGGCATCACCGCTCGATGAGCAGATTATAGATTGGATTGAGTCCACCTGATCTGGTCAGGCATGAGACTATTAGATAATTTTGGCCAGCCGGCTCTCCGGCAGCAATGGGACACCGTCCTGGAGCAGGGTAAATTACCTCATGCTATCCTGCTTTATGGTGAGCCCGGATCAGGCATCCTTCCTGCAGCTCTTTCTCTTGCGAATGATATTCTTTGTCAAAATCCTCAATCTGGTAAAGCATGCAGAATCTGCCCCTCCTGCAACAGAGCTCTTAAATTAATTCATCCCGATCTCCATTTTCTGCTTCCATTAGCCGGAGCAAAATCACTGACCATGGAGTTTCTGGCTCCATGGCGACAAGCGGTCACTGAAAATCCATGGTTGAATGTTTTTCAATGGACCCAATTCTGTGAAGTTGAAGGAAAGCAAGTGGATATTCATAAGGAAGACATCAATCAGGTCACTTCTAATCTGAGTTATGAAGCATTCGAGGGAAGAAATAAAGTACTCGTCATCTGGATGAGCCAGTTCCTTGCCAAGGAAGGTAACCGTCTGCTTAAATTGATCGAAGAGCCTCCAGCGCAAACTTATTTTATACTCATCACCAATCAGCGTGAGCAAATATTACCTACCATAAGATCAAGATGTATGCAGGTCTTTTTACCACCAATCATCTCTGAGGAAATGATCAGACTTCTGGTGGATGTTTATGGTACTGACATCAAAACTGCAGAACGGATTTCGCAGCAATCCGTGAATGATATGGGCAAAGCTCTTGCCCTTTTTCAAAACTCAGGTCTGAATTTCAGAGAGGAATTCACATCCTGGTTCCGTTCAGTGTTGAGTCGTAAAGCTGCTGAAATATCTTCATGGTCCATCAAATTGGCGAGCCTTGAGAAAGAGGAGCAAAAACAATTTTTAGTATATGCGATTGCATCGGTTCGTGAAATTCTGCGCGAGAAATCTGATCATCAGCTTTATCATCAGCAGACGGGAAGAGAGATGTTCAGATTTATGAATGAGAATTTTGACCCTGCAGTTTGGCTGCAAATCGTCCAAGCGATGCAAGCTGGGTATGAAAAAATAGCAAGGAATGCCAACACGAAACTCCTGTGGCTGTTCCTGACCATCACGATTAAAAATCAATTATCGGCTTATCGCCTTCAACATATAAATACATAAACTATGGCTTGTGCTACATGCCAAAGCGGTTCACCTAACGGATGTCAAAATAATGGCCACTGCGCTACAGGAGGCTGTAACAAAATGAATACGTACGACTGGCTTTCAGAATATGAATTTGAAGATCCCACCGGAACAGATATTATCGAGCTCAGTTTCAAGAAAGGTGCACGAAAGGAATTTTTCAGGAATCATCCGCATCATCCTGCACAAACTAAAGACTTTGTTGTAGTAGACACCGGAACTGGTTATGATGTAGGTGAAGTTTCACTGACCGGAGAATTGGTCAGGCTGCAGATGAAGAAAAAGCGGACGAAAGAGCAAACTATAACCAATCCAGTCATTCGCATTGCCAATGATCGTGATATAGAACGCCTTAATGAGTACAGGCGTCTTGAAAAAAGTGCGATGATCCGTGCACGTGCAATTTCTGCTACTCTTGGACTAGACATGAAAGTTTCTGATGTCGAGTTCAGAGGGGATGGAAGAAAAGCAACATTTTATTATACTGCTGAAGGCCGGGTCGATTTCAGAGAACTGGTGCGTTTGTATGCAAAAGAATTCCAGGTGAAAGTTGAAATGCGGCAGATAGGTGCAAGACAGGAAGCCGGAAGAATAGGTGGTATCGGATCATGTGGTCGTGAGCTCTGTTGCTCAACCTGGCTGATGGATTTTAAATCTGTAAATACACATGCTGCGCGGTATCAAAACCTTTCTATCAACCAGGCGAAGCTCTCTGGTCAATGCGGACGTTTGAAATGCTGTCTGAATTATGAGCTGGATACCTACATGGAAGCGATTGAAGAATTTCCACAGGATGTCGATGTATTGAAATTCCAGGGAGGTTCTGCTTCGCTGATCAAGATGGATATTTTCAAAAGATTGCTGTATTATTCTGTTGAAATAGAAAGAACCCGTAACACAATGATGGCTCTTCCGCTTGAAAGAGTAAAGATTATTAAAGAGATGAATCTTCGAGGTCAATTTCCTGAACAGCTGATGGATCCAAAAGATATTGTTGTTGAAGAAGAGAAATTCGATTTTGCAGATGTAACAGGTGATATTGAATTACCTGATCACAAGAAAAAAAGAAATAACAAAAAGAAGAAGCCTTCTGAAAACAGAGATCAGTCAAGAAATAGCGGGCAACAACAAAATCAACCAAGAACAGACAAGCCACGACGCGATGATACGCCCAGACCTCCAAGAGAGGGTCAGCCGAATCGTCCACCCCGTGATGGCCAGCAACCGCGGCCTCCGAGAGATCAACAGGGTCAAACGCGTAAACCGGATCAGGGCCAGCAAGGTCAACGCCAGGATCCACGTATGCAAAAACCTGCCGATGGATCTACACCTCCTTCTGGTCAGAAGAAAAATAAAAATCGTAACCGAAATCGAAACAAAGGTCCGCGTCCTGAAGGTGACAGGCCTCCCCAAATACCACCGGCATCATGACCTATGACGTCGTAGTGATAGGCTCAGGACCCGGAGGATATGTAGCGGCCATCCGGGCCGCACAGTTGGGAATGAAGACGGCCCTCATTGAGAAATATCCCACCCTCGGAGGCACTTGTCTGAATGTAGGTTGTATTCCTTCCAAAGCATTGCTTGATTCGTCCGAGCATTATCATCAACTGCAGCATGTATTTGAAGAACATGGTATCCATGTTGAAAAAATTTCTTTGGATCTGAAACAAATGATGGACCGC
>JBDUDG010000138.1:0-7821 GCA_040003045.1 Saprospiraceae bacterium
CAGCAACTGATGAAACTATCAAACAAACCAATTGAAGTAAGTGTATATGCTTCAGCTGTGCCCGCCATGTCCAATCCTGCTTTACGTGTCGCAAGTCCTACTATACCCATCCAATGTCCACCGGGAGTCATTTTTTTTGTAGCAAACATTAAGTGGCCCTGTTGATGCATGACGTATGGATTGCAATCCCAGAAATTTGCAATAGCCACTTTGTTTTCTTTATCGGTGTCATCCAATTTATAAACTTCCATGGCCTCCTGAAAAAATTTTGAATTTTTATCAGTGCTGAAAGGATAAGGCGGGAGTGGAGGAAACTGACGCGCACTGTCTAACGTCATCGGTCGGATCTGACTCCAGTTTGGTTCTACACCTTCAATATATGCAGGAGGAGTGGGCTGCCATCTTCCTTTTTCATTGGTGACTGTGTATTTTGGAAAACTCCTGGTCTGTGCATAATTATCTTTTTTGGACCATGCAAGGATATGATCGGCCACCACGCTTCCGTAAGCTCGTGATGCTTCGAATACATCATCAGGAACCCCATCTGCCCGCATCTTTGCATAGATTTGTGTGCGTAAATCTTCCACTTCAGATTCAGAAAAAATTAGTGCTTTTGAAACAGTGAGATAAGCGTCAAGACCGGCCAGATCAAAATTGACATGCCTGTCTGCAGGAGGTGCAGGTACTTCTGTCAATCCATTCAACTGACCTGCAAGACTTTTATATTTTTTCGGATGATCATATCGGATTGCTTCGTATGCTGCGATATTAGCATAGGCATAAATGCGCGCAGCTACAACAGGTGAAAAAATATCATGCACGATCACTTCCGTTGTATTCCTGACTGCGTCACGTAAATATTCGGTGTGTCCGCAAACTTTGCTATCAAAAGGCTTATTCTTACAAGCCGACATGAAAATTCCCAGGATAACAAGGGACATATAAAATCCTGCCTTCATTAGTCTTAATTTAATTGAGTACAAATGTAATGAAAAAGGCCCTTTTGATGGCGCTGAATGATTAATTTGGGCTCATAACTGCCAATAAAATCAACATTCTAAGCAAATTCTAATGTTAGCACAAGTTCTTGTTAGAAATGAAAAACCTGAAACTTCATTTGAACTAATGGAAGTCCCGCTTCCTGAGATTAAAAAAGGTCAGGTGAGAATTAAAGTAGCTGCTTTCGGACTTAATTATGCTGATATTATGGCCCGTCATGGTCAGTACAGAGAATGTCCGCCCTTACCCTGCATTATTGGTTATGATGTGGAAGGTACTGTGGATGAGGTAGCAGATGGAATTACCGAATTCAAAAAAGGGGACCGCGTTTTTGCATTGACGAGATTCGGTGGTTATGCTCAGTATGCGTGTACACAGGTAGAAGCGGTAGGACATTTAAGTGCAGATGCAAAAGTGGGTGAAGGTTGTGCACTTGCTACTCAAAGTGTGACGGCATATCATGCAGCTATCCACTGTCAAACATTGATGCCTGGAGAAAAAATATTAATTCATGCAGCTGCCGGTGGACTTGGAACATCACTTATCCAGATTGCCTTATGGAAAGAATGTATTGTGATAGGTGTTGCAGGAGGAAAGGAAAAAACAAATTATTTGAAATCACTAGGAGTTCAACACATTGTCGATCATCAGCAATCTTCTTATCTTGATTATGTGCGAGATCATCTTGATGGAAGAGTGGATGTAGTATTTGATAATTTAGGTGGCAAGTCTGTGAAAGAAGCAAAATCAATTCTCGCAAGAGGGGGACGCATTGTTACGTTGGGTGCTGCTTCAATCAGCGGCAAAAAAAGTAAACTTGCATTGATGAAATTGGTTTTTGGATTTGGATTTTTTTCACCAATCGGTTTTTTGACAAAATCGCAAAGTCTCATAGGTGTGAATATGCTGAAGATCGCCGATCACCGAAGTGATATCATCGCACATGAATTTCGTGAAGTACAGAAATTGTTTGAGCAAAGCATTTTGAAGCCGCATGTTGGTAAAATTTTCGATTACAAACAAATTTCTGATGCACATGCTTTTATGGAGAATAGACATTCGATAGGGAAAGTAGTTGTGGAATGGTGCGATTGAGATATGGGATTGGAGATGTGAGAAAATCTGACACTCGAGTGAATACGATCTCGAACAAATATTTATCTACTGACGTTCGATCGGCTCCGACCTCGAACGAATTTCTGTCCATTGAGAGATGGAATGTATTTCGCTCCAAGCTCTTCACCCAATTATCTTTTTCACATATGCGATCTGTCCCAAATGATAGATATCATGCTGAATGATTCCATTCAAAAGAAAATTAAAATCATAATCACGTTCAGGCACAATATCATCAAGTCTTTCTTTTTTGAAATGACCGATCAGGTCGATGAGTTGCATTTGGCTGTATTCCAGTCGTTGCAGGCCTTTGGTCCACAGCGATTTGTCTGTATGATCCAGATCTTCCCAGTCATTTTTTTCAAAATATACTGAGTTTTTTCCTGCCTCCGGTTTCATCCTGCTCATGGTAAATTCACGCCATATGATCATATGGTAGAGTAGCTCAAGTATGCTATGTTGTTCTTTGGGTTTAATGAACGCCTCTTCGACATCGATCTCCGAAAGGATGGATTTTATGCTTTTTCCAAACCATGGATCCCCGTCATAGGATTCTTTTAGCTGTTGTTTTAACCTTTTCATTATTTAGACCTTTGTGTGGAATATTGAATGATAAATCGCCTTCCAAGGTAAGCAAATAAAAAAGGGATGATCGAACAGAACCACCACTTTTATTTTTATGTGAAATAAATTTAATTGGAATTGATCACTTCGGACAAGGTCCTGATATGAAAATAATTCTCCACACTTTTGAGCTCACATTATTACTGCATCATTACATTATTTCAATATCCCTTGTTTATCCCTCTTTCAATAGCAGGAATTCCTTCTTCCATCCACTTCGGCATCGGAGCGTCTTTTAAATAATGATCAAAAAACTGCGACATCCGGATTTGAAAATCTTTCCTGTTCTGCCACTTCACCGGCCAGTGAGGTTCTCCCCGATAATTCAAAAGCCAGGCCTTTTTGCCCAATCTCCTCAGCGCGCTGTAAAATTCAATTCCCTGTTCGAACGGAACAGCCGAGTCTTCATCATTGTGCAGGAGAAGCAGAGGGGTTGTGATTTTATCAATTTGAAACAATGCAGAGTTTGAGATGTAAGCCTGCGGATCTTCCCACAATGTTTTGCCAATCCTGCTTTGCTCTTTCTCATATTGAAACATTCGACTAAGACCTGTTCCCCACCTAATACCAACATATGCACTTGTCATATTTACAACAGAGGCACCGGCTTCAGCACATTTAAAAAGATCGGAATGGGCTACGATGTATGCTATCTGATAGCCACCCCATGAATGGCCCTGCAGACCAATATTATCTGGATCTGCAATGTGTCGATTTATTAAAGAATGAACACCAGACAGGACAATTTTTAATGCGCTTTCACCTGGCGTGCCGATCGAATAACTGATGTCGGGATTAAAAATAACGTATCCTCTGCTGGCGTAAAACGCATAATTAATGGTTGAACGATGTGGCGCTGGAGTCGGATGAGTATAAAGTTCGTCAGATGATCGTTCATAAAAATTTACAATAGTAGAGTAGGAGCGGGTGCTGTTATAATTTGCCGGCTTCACAAGTTGACCAGTACGTTGAATATTATCTTCATCTGTCCAGTGATATAATTCTATGGTCCCCCATTGATAGTCTTTTTGTTGTGGATTGGCATCAGATATTTTTTCACTGGTTTTGAAACCATCTTTTGTAATGCGGATATCCGGAAAAGTGGAGAAATTTTCTTTTTGGAAAATATAAGTTTCTGCAAGACGCGCCTTTGTTACCTGCATAGAATATTTAAAAGGAGATAATTTGATTTGATCAGTTTTCTTACTCGCCACTGTGAACCACGTATACCCGGATGATTTCGTTTGATAATTCGTCACCTGCAAAAGCCAAATGCTATCCGGAAGATTTCGTGCCTCTCCATCGGTTCGTATATTTCGGAAAATATATGACGAGTCCCTGCCAAAGGTAAGACGTACTGGTATCCTGGAGATAAGTGGTGTCCAGTTCCATAGATCATATCTGTCATATAGGATCAGAGATTTATCATCATTTGTCCAGCCTGCAGCACCATAACTCCCGGGATGTCCGGGGGTGTCATTCAATTCGTCGTAAAAAAGCGGAAGGCCTTTTGTATTTAAAAGCGAAAAGACACCTGTTGCTATTTGGTAAGTCCACCAGGTGCTGTCAGCTTCACTGTACCCATATGCAAATTTTCCATTCGGGGATAATCGCGGTTGTGTGATGATGCCTTTTTTAAATAAAGTAATATTTCCCGTTTGAAGATCAGCAATGGCAAGATCTTTTTTTGATTCGCCTGTCCATGAGCTTTCTATTTCGTAGGGCTTTTCACTGAAGACAAGAGCGAACCGGCTATTCGCTTCACGATTGAGTATAATTGATTCCCAATTGAAATTCCCAATGGCAGTGTGTTTACCTGTAGACGTATCATAAACATATTGATATGATCTTTTTTCTTCAGCAGGCTTATTGACATTTTGCTGCGGATAGATAAGAGGATCATCAGTGCGCCATACTTCAACATCTACAATTTCATCCTCAAGCAAGGTGGTATCCTTAATAGCGGGCAACACTGCGCGTCCATAAAATAAATATCTGCCATTGTCACTCCATTTAAGTTCGCTATTCTGGCTCACCAGGGGAAGGTTGCTATTATCTTTTTGAGCTATTGAAATGGCACTATCCCGGGAGAAATTAAAATAAAACAACTGCCATGGCTGATGCTGAGCCTTTGTTGTATCCGTATTTCCCAGAAAAGCAATTTGGGTTCCATCGGATGAAACCGATAGTTTTGAATATTCACCTTTCTCTTTTTTTATGAGATGCCAAACATGATTTTTCCAGATATAAATTCCTTCTGTGTGCATTGAATCCACGTGTTCAGTTGAAGCAACCAACACAGGAGCTTTCTCAGCCCAGGCATATTCTTTTACATTTCCTAAAGTATCTTCTGTTCCTGAAGACAATTGTCTGACCACAAGATGAGTGATCTCTTTTTTTGATTTTTTAGTTTTTTGAGTTGTGTCGGCTTTTATGGCATCCTTTTTCAAAGTGTAAGCCAGCCAATCACCAAGTTTTGCAGGAGCACTATAACTAGTTGCGTAAGGAATTTTTAAAGGGACATTTATAGCTTCCTCAAAAATAAACAGCGTATCACATGGCCATTTCAGCTTTTCAATTTTTTTACGTTCAAGTTTTCGAAGACTATCCCGGTAAGGCGTTATTATACCATAAATAGACTTTCCATCATAGTCAATGTTTGACTTGCTTACCCGTTCCAGCTTTAAATTAGAATTAACGTTGTTATTATGAATAATTAATCGGGGATCACCTTCGCCAGGCACAAGCCTGTATGTTGTCGTGGCTCCATCTGATGACAATTGTATATCCTGCAACATATTCCATATAAGAAAATCAGGATGATCAAGTACTTTCAGCTTTTCATTCTGGGAATATCCGGAAGAAAGGAGCGAAAAGAAGGTGCATACCAGGATGAATAATATTCGCATAAGCTTTGGATCCACAAGAGAGCTGGAATAAATTGAGTTGATTTACTGAAATTTGCAGTGCAAAATAGAAAGAATTGAATCTATGATACGAATAGCGATGATTGCCCACGATGGAAAGAAGGCAGATATGGTTTCTTTTGTCTTAAAAAACAAGGAGCTCTTTAAAACGGCTGAGTTATTTGCCACTTCAACTACTGGTGTGTTTCTTGAAAAGGCGGGGTTTAAAGTGACAAAATTTTTATCCGGCCCGGTAGGTGGTGATGCACAGATCGCTGCCAAAGTAGCTACCGGCGAACTTGATTTTGTTTTCTTTTTCAGAGATCCACTTTACAGGCACCCTCATGAGCCTGATGTACAGATGCTGATGCGGATGTGTGATGTACATAATATTCCATTGGCTACAAATCCTGCAGCCGCAGAATTCCTGTTGAAAGGCATGATTGCTGACGAAGACACTGATATATGACGGATGAGGATTTCAAAGAAATTTCCGGCTCCCTGCCCAAACAACCCGGAGTGTACCGGTTCCTCAACCAGGAAGGAAAAGTCATTTATGTAGGTAAGGCCAAAAATCTTCGCAGCAGGCTTTCCTCTTATTTCGGGGAAAAAAAACAGCAATATTTTAAGACCATTACCATGGTGAAGAATGCTCATCATGTGGAATACACGATCGTCGAAAGTGAACAGGATGCACTATTGCTGGAAAATACGCTCATAAAACAAATTCAACCGAGATACAATGTCCTTTTGAAAGATGACAAATCCTATTCATTTATTTGTATAAAGAACGAACGGTTTCCAAGAGTATTCCTCACCAGGAAGGTCATCAGAGATGGTTCGACATATTTCGGACCATATACATCGAAAGCGAGAGTAAAAGAGATCCTCGATATTGTTAAAAAACTTTTTCCGCTGCGTACATGTGCACTCAATTTAAGTCCTCAACTCATTGCTGCCGGTAAGTATAAAGTTTGTCTTGAATTTCACATAAAAAATTGTCTTGGACCGTGTGAAGGATTGGAGACGGAGGAGGCTTACAATACGCGCATCGAACAGATCAGGAATATCCTTAAAGGTCATTTCAGAGAAGTGATTTCCCATCTGAAAACACTAATGGACAGGTATGCAATAGAGATGGAGTTTGAGAAAGCTCAACAGATCAAGGAAAAATTAAATTTATTCGAAGACTATCAGGCACGATCCACTGTCGTGAGCCACATGGAAAGGGACCTCGATGTATTTAGTATAGCTACAGATGAAACGTATGCGTATGTCAATTATCTAAAAGTAGTGCAGGGAGCAGTAATTAATGGCTATACACAGGAATTGCAAAAAAATCTTGATGAAGACGAGACACAGCTTTTGTCTTATGCGATAGACCGGTTGCGTGAAAAATTTAATAGCATCACAGAGGAGATTGTTATTCCGATGAAAGTGACCTTGGTGGACCAGGGAATAATACAAACGATACCGCAGAGAGGAGAGAAAAAGGAACTTTTGGATCTCTCTTTGAAGAACGTTCGTTATTTTCTATTGCAAAAGCAGAAGGAAAAAATGAACAACATAAAACAGACACCTTCGGAACGAATATTGGGTAAATTACAAGCGGACCTGCGAATGAAAGAGGTGCCAATGCATATTGAATGTTTTGACAATAGTAATTTCCAGGGGACGAGTCCGGTTGCATCTTGCGTTGTCTTTAGAAATGCGAAACCGGCGAAACGTGATTACAGGCATTTTCATATAAAGACTGTGGAAGGGCCAGATGATTTTGCGTCGATGCGTGAGATTGTAGAGCGCAGATATAAGCGGATGCTGGAGGAAAATCTAAAATTGCCGGAGCTGGTGGTGATCGATGGCGGTAAAGGGCAATTGAGCGCTGCAATGGAAGCGATTTCAGTATTGGGAATAAGAGATAAGATGACCGTCATCGGGATTGCGAAAAGGCTTGAGGAAATTTATTTTCCCGGCGATTCAATTCCATTATACATCGATAAGAAATCTGAATCGCTGAGACTCATTCAACAGATACGAAATGAGGCGCATCGTTTTGCGATCACCTTTCATCGAAATACGAGGAGTAAAAATTTTACAAATACGGAGTTGCTTTCTATAAAAGGAATAGGGGAGAAGACGGCTGAAAAATTATTGAAGCATTTTGGATCGGTGAAGA
>JBDUDG010000139.1:0-7780 GCA_040003045.1 Saprospiraceae bacterium
GTTGAGGCTGACAAAAGCACGGCCACATGATTTATTCTCCATTTCATCCTGCAAAGTAACTTCAAGTACAGCACGAATCATGCTTTATAACAAGTTTTTAACAAGTGAGTAACAGGTGAATCACAGCTCCGGGAAAGTGCCGGGAATAGATTTGTGTTGTCAATTTTTTATTTCTGAACCGTTCAATCTAACTTAAAATGAAACAAGTCTTTATGATCGTTATGTTGTTTGTGGCCCTGGCTACACAATCAATAAATGCACAAAATTGCCAGATGGTATGCCCTCCCGGATGCTGTTTGTCACAATGCAGTGCCAGTTCAAACAAAGCTGCAGTTAGTACCCAGGGTGACCAGGCTATTGAGGCCCAATTTGTTGCTTTACTTTTTGCAGATAAAAGCAGAAATTGCACGCCTTCTTCTGCAGTTGGTAAGAATGGATGTCAACCAGCTTGCCAATCAATGTGTCAATCAAAATGCAGCGCAGGTTCAATCGTACAAGCAGTTTCATTGATTTCAACAACTGCTCAACCCACTTGCCAATCCAGATGCACAGGAGCAGATAGAAGCCGGGCTACTGCTGTCTCGCCTTTTACAGTACCAGCACCTACTGAAAGAGTAAGGCAAAAAGGCTAACCAGTCTTTTGTTCTGAAAAGTATAAATTGTAAAGCCCTAGGGAAATTTCTCTTTGGGCTTTATTTCTTTATCACCGATTGTTTGAACACATTAAGCTACCCATTCTCCCTTTTCCTGCCTCTTCCTTTGATAATTGCATATAAATTTTCCTCCACAATCATTACATTTAGATCGTGAAAAACAAGAATCAGTCCAGCGATATATCCAATCCCGCTGGAATTTTCTCAGGTTGGTTTGTTTTATTTGCAAAAGGAATCATTATGACTTACATGATATGCGGAATGATGAAAAGTATAAAGGCCATAAATGAATAAAGAGTAACGAGTAACGGATAACGACTATCGATTCACGATTTACATTTCAACATTCACGATTTTCACTTTCCAATTTCCACTTTTCACACTTCACTTTTCACTCTTCACTCTTCACTTGCTTTCTCATGAAACAACGGATCACTTACATCACCATCGGCGTAAAAAATTTCACCCTGATGGCAAATTTTTACAAAGAGAAATTTGGGTGGGTTCCTATAAAGGAAATGGATGACATCATATTTTTCAATATGAATGGATTCATCTTCGCCTTATATCCTTCCGATGAACTTGCGAAAGATGCAACGATAAAAAACAATGGTGAAGGCTGGAAACAAATAAGCTTGTCCATCAATTTTAATTCCACCGAAGAAGTAGATCAGGAAGTGAGTCGTTTAAAAGCAGATGGTGTAAAAGTGCTAAAGGAACCTCAGTCCGTTTTCTGGGGAGGATACAGCGCTTACTTACAGGATCCTGAATCCAATCTATGGGAATTTGCCTACAATCCATTCCTTGAATTAGATGAGAAAGGAAATGTCGTTAATCATGAGTAAAATCACTTCCCTCTTTTCCTGGTTGCCTTATTTCCTTATTTCCCTGTTTCCCTGTTTCCTTGTTTCCCTGTTTCCCTGTTTCCCTGTTTCCCTGTTTCCCTGTTTCCCTGCTTCCCTGTTTCCTTGTTTCCCTGTTTCCCCGTTTCCTTATTTCCCTGCTTCCAACTTTCCCTGTTTTCCTGTTTTCCTTGCCACATTTATTTTAGGAAATCACCATCAATTATCAAAAGCGTAGTTCCATTTTTTGTATTTGACTTATGCGAGCTCATGCCATCTGATACAACGTAAGTCATACCGGCTGATAGATGGAATTTTTCACCACTTTCCATTTCACTTTCAAAGCTTCCGGCAAGGCAATGAACAATGTGTCCTTTCTGACACCAGTGATCAGCCATAAATCCAGGAGAATATTCTACGATGCGAACTCTTAGGCCAGGGAATTCCATCACCTTTTGTGCAGAAGCCCCGGAAGAACCTTCTTTAGTCTTCAAAGCAAGCGCAGACCAGTCAATCAATGTAAAAGGAATTTCCATGCGGTAAATGTAATAATGTTGAGCGAGCCGAAACATCTTTTGGGTGAATCTCCATCGGTCGTTGTAGTTCGACTTGCTATTTCTCAGCCAAGTGCTACAGCTCACCAACAGCGCGCGTCGAAACGAAACGAGGAATGCTCATTGAGCGGTAACCATTAAGAAACTTTGAACCGAATTTTATTATCTAAAACTTGATAATATATTATAAACGGAGGTTACAATAATAATTACTCCCACCAGAAACATCAGTACTCTTGGCTTTATAAATCTTACAAAATATGCTCCCAGTGGTGCCGCGAGAACTCCTCCAAGTATTAAACCCAAAATAGTTTTCCAACCAGCCATCCCCACGAAAAATAAAAAGACACCTGTACTTGCAAATGTGACAAAGAATTCTGCTGTATTCACAGTTCCTATCGTGAGCTGCGGTGTTTTTCCGCGCTGAATAATATTTGAAGTAACAATCGGGCCCCATCCACCACCACCAATCGCATCAAGAAACCCTCCAAAAAATCCAAGAGGCGAAATATTTTTTATCTCATCTTTAAATATAGGCTCACGAAGACTTTTGATCAGGATCAATATCCCCAGGATGAGCAGATAACCTGCAATAAATGGTTTTATGACTTTTCCATCAAATACATTCGAAAGAAGGAAAGCACCAATAATCGCTCCTACAATACCAGGTATCGCAAGTTTCAAAAAAAGTTTTTTATCTACATTCTTCAGATACAAATGAGAGAGTCCGGATACCCCGGTTGTAAAAACTTCAGAGGTATGCACACTCGCTGAGGCCATTACAGGTGGAATCCCCAAATGCAAAAGGAAAGTCGTGCAACTAACACCATATGCCATCCCCAGAGTCCCATCAATGATCTGGGCAAAAAAACCTGCAAGAACAAAAAGAAAAAATTCTGTATCAAATACAAACCTTAATTGCTCTCCTGATTTAAAAAATTGCCAGACCAGCCATCCCACAATCAGGACTTTTAATGCCAGGATTACAAAAGTGATATGTCTGAATCGAAGTCCTTCCATTTTTGAATACACATTGGTAAAATAAGAAATGACCGGATATCCATCTGGTATGGGTTAATGGCGTATTTCCCCTTCTTAGTAACCGATTATTGAAACCGCTTTTCACTTGCTACTTAGGGTTTACGGTTTACCGTTTACCTTTTACTTACCGTTTACCACTTACTGTTACCGTTTACCTTTTATTTACCGTTTACCACTTACTGTTTATCACTTACTGTTTATCACTTACTGTTTACCGATTACCGATTACCGATTACCGATTACCGATTACCGCTTTACCGCTTTACCGTTTACCGCTAACCGAATACCTCAAATACGTTGTCCATTCGAATCAGTACTTAACACTTCACTCATGTAATCAAAAAAAGGTCGCATAGCTTCATAAGTTAGTAGGACTTCTTTTGCAAAACCCGGACTGGTCAAATCTTTGTCTGTAAATTTTCTGCTGATGGTAAATTGTTTTTTTCGAATAAGATCAATGGCGGGATCATCTTTGTCATATCCTGATGGAGCCGTTTTTAATTCATCGCCACTTAAAGTCCCAAAATATGCAACGAATTTTTTTTGCGAAATAATCTTTCGGATGGTTTTGGGGTCATGAGCAAATTCATCTCTTATCCTTTTCAGGTCAGCTGGTTCTGGTGCCCAGAAACCCCCACCCACAAATGATTCTCCTGGCTGAATATGCAGATAATAACCTCCTCGCTTTGCTTTCGTAGCCCTTGTAAAATGAATACCTAAATTATTTTTGTACGGAGATTTATCTTTCGAAAAACGAACGTCCCTATAGATACGAAACACTTTTCCATCTTCAATCACATCTTTCTTACTTAGTCCCCTAACGATCTCATCTTTAAATGCATTGACATTCTGGAGCGCAGATTCATACTCAGCCTTATGCGCCAGGAACCATTCTCTGTTGTTGTTCTTGTCAAGATCCTTTAAAAATTTTACCGTACCGGTTTCAATCCCCATTTCCCTTTTTTATTTTTGATCTGCTTTCTAAACAAATTCATTCGTCATTGATTAACCTACAGCTTTGCATTCATTTACGTATTGCTTATTGCATATTGCATATTGTCTATTGTCCATTGTCCATTGTTCATTGTCCATTGTCCATTGTTCATTGTTCATTGTTCATTGTTCATTGTTCATTGTTCATTGTTCATTGTCTATTGTCCATTATTCTTACTTCGGAATAGTATCCAGTTTTCCTGCGGAATTCAACTGTATCGTTATATTCTCATAGGTCTTCGGATCAATGACGGTGTGCGGTGCCCGGTCAAGTAACATTTCCGCATTACCTATTCCTAGAAATCTAAAACAATAATCCCGCATAGAGACTCTGCTGGTGATAGTTTTCTTTTCACTTTCATAAGTGGTAGGATCAAATACTTCCACCAGATCAACCAACGTAATTGAGTCACGGTCAAGGATCGATATTTTCGCTTGCTCCTCCTGCATTTTTTTCTCTCGCTCATACCCTGGCGGAGGCATCTGTGCTGTAGCATCCGTATTATGGATTAAAAATAAAATTGCGGGTAAAAGCAATCTGCCAGCCCAAAAGAAAACGGAGGAATATTTAGATTTCATACCTTAAATATACCACTATCACAGGAAACGCTGAAAGTGAACGATTTCTGATATCTTGCTATAAATGAAATCAGGTATCATGAAACAATATTTAAAACTGGTTAACAGCATTTTCTTTTTTATCATCCTTTGCTGTACTTGCGTTACCTGTGTAAGTCATCAAACACTTTCCAGGAGATCAAATCAGAGTAAAATAGTGACAAAAAATGCAGTTTCCAAAACCGAACCTCCTGTTTTGCATTATTATATTTTTCAGAACGGGCTTTTTGTTGAGAGTGAGCCCAATAAAAAGCCAGTTTGGAAAGGTGGTCCTGATAACATTTATCCAGGAATGTATCAGAATATTAAGTACCCGGCATTTGCAAGAGAGCATGGAATCCAGGGTACAGTTGTAATAACGGTTACCATAAATGAATTTGGTCAAATGGAAGACGCATATGTTTCTCGAAATGTTGGTGGAGGATGCGATGAAGAAGCACTGAGAGTCGTAAAAGAATTTGGACTACAAGGTTTTGAGCCAGCACAAATGAATGGATTACCTGTAAAGGTCAGATACGATTATTCCTTAAAGTTTATTTTGCAGTAATCTATGTTCTTATAATCCCGAACGTGACATCCAATCTTTAACCTCGAATCACACGCATCCAAAATCCCATATCTCACATCCCATATCTCACATCCCATATCTCAAATCCTTAACATTCCTACCCTCTTACGTTATTACACTCCTTTCGCTCTCAATGAATAACCGGCACAGGCTTTTTATGTTCATCAATCGCTACAAAGGTAAATACACCTGTAATAGCCTTCTCCCGATGTTCAGAATACATCTCCTCAATGAATACATCCACCCTAACTTTAAGACTAGTTTTGCCAACTTGTATCACAATGCCTGTCAGTTCGACGATAGTTCCTGCCGGAATTGGTTTTGTAAAATCAATCCTGTCACTGCTTACAGTCACCATCCTTTGACGGCTAAATCGCGTCGAGGTGATGAACGCCACTTCATCCATAAGATGCATTGCCGTACCCCCAAAAAGAGTATCATAATGATTCGTCGTATTCGGAAATACCGCTTTGAATATTTTCGTTTGGGAGGCGTTAATTCGTTCCTGTAGATTCATGACTTTGGAGTGCTTTAATTATTAAAATACAATGGTAAAGTTTTTCTTCCTCCCATTACACTTATTCTTAAATTTGAAATAGGAAAGAACCGGAAATTCCCATATTCTTCCTTTTAATCAATAATTTTTTATCCAATATCCAATATCCATTATCCATTAACCATTATCCATTAAACATTGACAATTAACCATTAATAAACATGCCCTTCGTTGACTTCAATACAATTCCCCATCTACGCATTTGGGACGGTGTCCATGGTGCGCTCTATCATTCCGACAAACTTACTTTCGGCCATATCACACTTGAAAAAGATGCCGTCGTAAAGATGCATCATCATGTTCATGAACAATGGACACATGTATTAGATGGTGAGCTCGAATTTACACTCGGCGATGAAACCCAAATTCTTACCTGCGGAATGGCAGCGTATATACCTTCCGATGTGCCCCATTGCGCACGAGCTATTACAAAAGTGAAACTCATCGATTATTTCATGCCGTCGCGTGAGGACTTTAAGACTCTGGAGCCCTGGAAATTTAACAATTAAAAACTTTACCATTTAAACTTCATCTTAAACAAACCAAACCTTAATAAGCTTTAAGTTTTTAACCTATATAAGCTCCATAACCTAAAAATGATTATTCGCCTTGTTGATTTCATTAAGCATCCCGCAAGCAGGGCCATCGGAATTGTATTCGCGCTATGTGGATTTGGTTTTGGTACCTGGGCTTCCTTCATTCCATTTGTCAAAGAAAAATTTATTTTGGATGAAGCTCAGCTCGGATTGTTATTACTGTGCTTGCCTCTTGGCAATTTCATTGCGAATCCTTTATCAGTGATTTTAATCAGGAAATGGGGACCTGTTAAAGTTTCTCTTATCGCAGGATCCATGACAGCTTTCTTTTTCGCTGTGCCAGTCACGACACCATGGTTAGTTTTGGGTGCATTTGGACTTTTTCTTGCCGGTGGATTTTTTGCATTTACGAATGTAGGTATGAATACTTGTGCATCATTGCTGGAAACGGCCAGCGGTCATCGGATCATGTCAACTTGCCATGGTATGTGGAGTATTGGTGCTATGTGTGGTGCATTGTTTTCTGGACTGGCATTAATGCCGTTGAAAATTTATTTAAAAGGTTGGTTAACTCCTCAGATATTATACGCATTTGGACTGGCCACTATTATTTTGATTATTACCTGGGTAATCAGACATGAATTGAATTTAATTCCCAGAGAACACGATCAACCGGTAGATCAACAAAAAATCAAATGGAAATCATTTCGACCCGGAAAGTATCTATGGATACTCATTACGATTTGTCTTTGCACTTATCTTACTGAAGGAACCATGGCCGATTGGTCCGCAGTCTATCTGCGTGAGATTACAAAGGCAACTGAGATCGTAGCCGGTTGGGGATTTGCTGTTTATTCATTCTTCATGGCAGGAGGTCGGTTTCTGGGAGATGATCTGATTGCGCGCTACGGCCCTATGAAAGTTTTACGGAATGGCGGAATCCTTGTTTTTGCAGGGTTGATGATAGTCGTTTTTTCGAACGGTCCATGGATTACCTTGCCGGGATTCATGTTAATTGGTGCAGGCATTTCATTCGCCTCTCCCATTCTTTACAGTGCCGCTGCAAAAATTGCAGGACTTGGTCCCGGTATTGGGTTAGCTACCCTAAACACATTTGCAATGGCTTCTTTTTTTGGAGGGCCGGTCCTGATTGGTTTCATTGGAAAAATTTTTGATTTGAGAATAGCCTTTACACTTGTCGCAGTAGCATCAATTATATGGATTATTCAAACAACAAGAGTGATAAGACAAAGTGAAAAGTGAAAATCGTGAGTGAATAGGATGTCAGATGTGCTTCAATAGCATGCTAATGTTTAACATCTTCAAATTTTGAGCGAAGTAGAAACATTTGAGAAAGATTTTGATTCAAATTTTGAGCGAAGTAGAAACATTTGAGAAAGATTTTGAACTCAATAATTG
>JBDUDG010000140.1:0-7707 GCA_040003045.1 Saprospiraceae bacterium
CCCACACCCTTAAGGTATTCTATCGGCTGATCTAGTATGGTCTCTTCTCTGCTCAAAATCTTACAATCGGAAAGGTGAAAGATAATTACTACAGTCAATAAGCTAAGTTACTATCCCCCTTTCTCCTGGGATCCGTCGAATCAATTATGCCTTTTTTCAATTGACGAAGCCTTGGCGAAGTCAATCCACCTATCTTTACCACAATGGAAACGAAGAGACAGAAACAGATCAACGAACTTATCCGTAGGCAATTCAGTATGGTGCTGATGGATGAAGGCATTTATATTTTTGGAAAAGCCATGGTAACTGTTACTCGCGTCGTAGTTTCTCCTGATCTTCAAAGCGCGAAAATTTATCTCTCCGTCTTTAATGCGGATGATAAGCTCGAAGTCATGTCAGGCATGCAGGAAAACAATCATCGCCTCCGTCTCGCTCTTTCCGCAAAAGTCGGAAAACAAATCCGCCGTATCCCTGAATTAAATTTCTACCTGGACGAGACCCTCGACGAATTTTTTCACATGGATAAGATTCTCAGCGACCTCCGCGCCAATAATCAGATGGGCACAGAAGAGGAATAGGGTCTCTTTTCACGGTTTCTGCGGTTCACTGAGGTGAGCAGGATGAGCGAAAGGATGCGAGTGTCGAATCCAGAGCACCAGGATGAGCTCAGCAGGCGTTGCATTGAGCTTGTCGAATGTGTCGAAGCATCACTCTTCACTTGGTTGCTTATATGTTTGATTTTTAATGCTAAATCACTAAAGTTGAGCTGCAGTACAAGGAAGAGTTTAGCATGCGTCGCACTGAGCTTGTCGAATGTGTCGAATCTTCACTCCTCACTTTTTTGCCGCTAATTTCGCACATTAACGCAAATTAAATTCGCTCTTCACTTTTTACTCTTCATTTTTCACTTTTCACTTTTCACTTTTCACTCTTCACTTTAAGCTTGCTCAAAAATTGAGCGTAGCCGAAATTATATTTGAGAATTCTTTTGCGTTCGTTGAGCGGAGCCGAAACGAAACGCAGCGTTATTCGTTATTCGTTATTCATTGATCATTTCCTGTACAACGCCTTCTTTCAACGCATATTCACAGTAGTACAATTTTTCCGGAGCCATTTTTTTAAAGAGATAGCGGATCAGAATGTAAGCGACTACGATATAATCCACGCGGTCTTCCGGTATGTCAGGCATCAGTCTTCGGGTTTGTATATCGGCACGGATGACCTCGTCCATTTTATCAACGATGGTTGGCATTTCCAGTTCAGCCCAGTGAGCCGCAACACTCTTTTTTGGCAGAATATCATAAAGCACTTCGAAAGATCCACTTGCACCAATAAGGGAATAAGCCGATATTTTTTTAAGCACTTCGATCAGCGATATTAATATGGAATCGAGTTCGCGTTCAAGTAAATTAATTTCATGATTGCTGATAGGATCAGCATGATGATATGTGTCATACAAAACAGCCACACCTATTTTAAAACTCTCAGCAAATGCAACCTCGTCTCCTTTAAATAGAATGAATTCAACACTTCCACCACCAATATCCATGATCAATCCGTACTCATCAAAATGAGGCAGCGCACTTTTTATTCCTTCCAATATAAACTTTGCTTCCTGGTGGCCATCGATTATTTCAATTTTAATTCCGGAAACCAGAAATAATTTTTCAGCCACAGCTTCTCCATTCTTTGACTCCCTCAGAGCCGCAGTACCTATAGCTCTTGTCCTTTGCACTTCATATTGTCTGATCAGGCTTGCAAACCTAACCATAGCATCTATCGCCCGCTGAATAGCATTTTCATCTATTATGTCCATCCCGCCATCGGCAAGTTTCACATACTCACGCTCCTTGTGCAACAAAACCCAGGAATCATTTTCGTGAATTTCACAAATCAATAAATGGAAGGTATTGGAACCAAGATCGATTACAGCGATCCGTTCTCCGGTCATTTCGGTTGCTGCTGGGCAGCCTGGCTGATGATCTGATTAAAGAATTCTACACCCGATTCCCCCATTGCATTCGCTGCAACGGGTTTGTTGTTCTCCATGAAGATAAAATATTGACATCCTGGACGACAATAAATATCTGCTTCCTTGACGATGGCTCCCTTTGATATCCAGCTCAGCCTTCCGAGCGCTTTGCACTGACTTGTCGCTACTGCAGGTGCAGGAGAAATATACAACACTGTATTTTTTGCACTCTTAGCATCTTCTTGGTTAACACTCATGGGCAGATCGTAAAAAATCATGTCTACTTTTTCAGCTATTGAAAAAAGTTTGTTGATTTCTTCAGTCGATATGGCAGGGTAGGGAAGCGTATAGACCTGAGGTGGCTTTACTTCTTCTTTTACAGCTTGGGTTGGAGAATGTCCACACGAAATACCAAAGCCTGAAAAAAATACACTTAAAATCAAAAGTGCGTAGTTGGATTTCATCATGATTTAAAAGTAATATTCTAATCGCAAGCTGATAAAATAGGAAATGAGCTTTTGAGTGTTCAGATTATGTTTTTTGGGACTGAGTAAAGGGGTGATTCCACGCGTATACCTACCTGATATTCCCCAATGAGGCCCCATTCTGTAAGACAAACCTAACAGCCATGAAAGATCATTGTTATTGAAATAAGGTACCAGCCTATCCAGGTTCATGTCAGATGGATGATAATAATCAAATGTACTTGCATTGATCAGCCTTGCGTAACTCAGCCCTGCCTGGGCAGAAACTTTGTAATATTTCCCCTCTTCCTGCCACCAATCTCCAAGACTTATATAAACCGGTAGTTCAACATAATGAAGACTAATATTAATATCAGGATCATAATCAGGATTAAAAATATCTGGCCGGCTCCCACGCTGTGAATAAAGAAATTCCACATTAAAATCAACCCTTGATTCCAGATTAAGTATCGCTTTCAAACCAGCAGTTAGACCCAATTTGTCATAACCCGCCAGGTCATCTCCGTCAATCTGACACGCATTGACCCCACCAATGATTCCGGCGGAAAATCGTTGAGCATTTGCTGCAGATGACACCAGCATGCAAACAGCCATAGTGATGGCCATCGGAAGACATATCAAAGGTTTTTTTAATTTCATGGTTTAATTATAAGCCCGAAAAACGCTAATACTCACTTCTTTCGGTTCTGTACATCAATCATACCTCTTACAATGCTCAAATATACCAAGCATAATCTCAACAAGCTTGAAGATATATTCAATGAACTAAAGATCGTGGTTCGGTATGAAAAAGGCAATTTCCAGTCAGGTTATTGTATAGTCTTTGGCAAAAATATTGTCATTGTCAATAAATTCTTTGATACTGAAGCTCGAATCAACACACTTTTGGAGATTCTGGACCAGGGCACCTTTGATCCAAAAGAACTGACGGAAGAGAATTTTGAATGGTATCAGAAGCTCCGGAAAGGAATGTTAAAACCAGTGTGAACCAGCCCTTAGAAATCATACTGCTGGGCACCGGCACTTCACAGGGTATTCCCGTCATAGGGTGCTCTTGCCCGGTTTGTACTTCAGATGATGCACGAGACAAACGATTCAGAACGGCTGCTTTTATCAAAGTCGGAAATACTGGTTTGTCAATTGACGTAGGCCCGGATTTCAGAATGCAGATGCTAAATAATAATCTTTCGGATGTCCATGCGATATTGCTCACGCACGAGCATAATGATCATATTTCAGGCTTAGATGATATCAGACCAATCAACTTTCTATACAAAAGAAATATTCCGGTATATGGTCTGGAAAGATCCCTGGAGGAAATAAAAAAAAGGTTTTTCTATGCTTTCGATCCTGATTACAAATATCCCGGCAAACCACATGTGAGAGGAATAGTAATCAATGATGATCCGTTTTTTATCAACGATGTTCAAATCATTCCTATACCGGTAGATCATGGTGGCCTCGCTATTTATGGCTTCAGGATCGGTGATCTGGCCTATATCACTGATGCAAAAGTCATCAGATCAGAAAGTAAATCCTTATTGCAAAATCTTGATACACTTATTCTCAATGCCCTCAGGTATGAACCTCATATTGCACATCTCAATATTGATGAGGCGATTGCCCTGATCGAAGAATTAAAGCCCCGTCAATGTTTTCTGACCCACCTCAGCCATGATTCCGGGAAACATGCTGATATTGAGGCCGGGCTTCCTCCAGATGTTAAACTTGGATATGACGGATTACGGTTAAAAATTTCTTAAGTCCCAGTGCTTGTTAATTGGTTATTTGACGACAATTTATCCCTGATCAATTACCTTTCAACCTGACAAATAGATTTTGGCTTATCTTTAATGGTAGCGTAATAAAAAAAGCTAAGAAGGGTGATTATCAGAAGTTCGATCTTTAAGACGCGATTTTTTTTGTTGATTTCATGTATGCTGATCCTGCATTGGTGTCAGGCACAGCATGTGATGCAGAGCAGTCTCTATATGTTTGACCGCTATGCATTCAATCCTGCTTTCGGTGGCATGGAAAGCAGTCTTGTTGCAAATCTTCAATACAGGTCTCAATGGGCAGGTATCGAAGGCAATCCTGAGAATTATATGCTCAATGCCCATATGCCCTTTTACTTATGGAAGGGAGCTGTAGGCCTGGAGCTCTTCAAAGAATCAATAGGTGCTGAAAATCAGAACGCATTCCTCTTATCATACAACTATATAAAAGAAACTTCTGTTGGACTTTTTTCACTTGGTTTGAAAGCAGGTATCTCACAGAAAAGTCTAGATGGTTCAAAGCTCAGGGCACCAGATGGGTTTTATGAAGGATCAATCTTAGACCACCTTGATGTCAATCTGCCGAATGGATCTGTCAGTGGCATTTCACCTCTTCTGGAAACAGGTCTTTATTATGCAGGAAATCTTTTTGAAGCAGGATTATCTATGACCGGTTTTTATCCGGGAGGGATCAGTCTTGGAGATGGGATCCATTATAATCCAAAACCCGCCTATCATTTCTTTGGAGAATATTTTATTGAATCATTTGATCATATTTCTCTATACCCGGTAGTCTATGTCAAATCGGATCTGATTCAGACACAAGCTGAGGTATCTATCAGGGCTGAATGGGAAAATATAGCCACTGCTGGAATTGGATACAGGGGCTTTGGAAATAACAACATTGACGCTCTCATCTTATCTGCAGGGGTAAGATTATCTTCCAAATTCTATCTCAATTATGCTTATGATGTCGGTTTGAGTCATCTCAGCACCGCGCATCAGGGCACTCATGAATTGCTCATCAGATACAATCTCGGTAAAAGAATTGGAGCTGGCCTGCCACCACGCATCATTTATAACCCAAGAAATCTGTAAAACCATCAAATAACCGTTAAACGTAGCGGTGGAGAAGATGATCTGAAAAGCCCGATTTATCCTCTTCGAATAGCTCAATTGAATTTAAATGAATAAGAATTGAAATGATTAATCAAAAGGGTATCAATCCTTTAGCTTGACCAATTTAAATTCTTTGAGTTACATACTATAGTCAAATAATATGTCGTTACAAGCCTTGTTGGCATAAATTATGCTGTCCCTTGTGTGGTCAGGAAAAGATATTTGTTTGGATATCATTGTCAAAAAACTATCTTTACGCCTCTTTTTTCAGCTACCCGAAACAGCGAAACTTTTATAAAAAGGATGAGGAACATTTCAATCTCAGCATTGGCCATAGTGATTATGGCTGCATTGTTCAGTGCCTGCAGTACAAAAGAGACTGGGCAACTGATAGGTGTCACTGACCGCCCCAAATACAATGGCATCAATCCCTATGGGATGGAGTACATACCCAGTGCTTCTTTCCATATCGGCCAGACCGATCAGGATATCTTCAATAGCTATATGCAAAGACCCATGGCCGTATCGACCATTGGTTTCTTCATGGATGACACTGAAATCACGAACAATGAATACCGCCAGTTCGTCAATTGGGTACGTGATTCCATCGCGCATACCACCCTCGAGCATTTTATTGAGGATGACAATGGCAACCAGAAGATCGATTGGAGTTATGAAATAGACTGGGCAGATGAAGGTCTTGATGGTATGTACTTCCAGGGTGACGACATGTTTGGCAATAACAAGGAATTCGATACCCGTAAACTGGTATACAAATATGACTGGAAAGATTGGGACAAAGCAGCAAGCCCTTCTTTCAAAGGAAAACGTAACGAGATTATCAATCACGAAGAAGTAAGCATCTATCCCGATACACTGGTGTGGATCCGTGATTTCGCATATTCATATAATGAGCCTTTTACCCGCAATTATTTCTGGCATCCTGCCTTTGATGATTATCCCGTAGTCGGTGTTAACTGGAAAATGGCAAAAGCATTTAGTTCATGGCGTACAAACCTTTGGAATACCTATAAAGGTGAAGACGAACCAAACACTGAAGAATTCAGACTTCCTACTGAGCACGAGTGGGAATATGCTGCTCGCGGAGGACACGATCTTGTTCCTTATCCATGGGGCGCTTATGGTCTAAGAAATGCAAAAGGCTGTCTGTTGGCTAATTTCAAACCCGGTCGTGGAAACTATCCTGAAGACGGAGGTCACTATACAGTAAAAGCCGATGCTTATTTCCCTAATGATTTTGGACTTTATAATATGGCTGGTAATGTGGCTGAATGGACTGAAACTGCTTTCTTCGAAAATGCACAGTCTTTCATCCATGATGAAAATCCGAACATCAAATATGATGCTAAGCCGGATGATCCTGCAGTATACAAGCGTAAAGTGATCAGGGGAGGCTCGTGGAAAGATGTGGCCTATTATTTACAGACAGGCACACGTAATTGGGAATATCAGGATACAACTAAATCCTACATTGGATTCCGTTGCGCACTGACTTTCCTGGGCAGATCAATCAACGATACTAATTAATATATCCTGGGATTTCGTTTTATATAAATAAGCTGAAGATCCTTCGAATGTTGCTTTTAGCTGAATACCTTAATTAAAAAATACAAATCCGGGATAATACAGGTGTTTTTAGAACCTGTGGGTCTCACTTTAACTCAATCAATCATTCGTTAACTAAAACCATCTCTACCAACATGTACAGATTTATTAAATCCAGCTCTTTCAAGTATTTCAAAAACTTCGTTATCGGGATAGGCGCTGCAGTCGTCATGATCGGAGCTTTAGGAAAAATCAGAAGCACCTCTTGGGGAGATGCCATGATTACAGTGGGTCTTTCTACTGAAGCTTTTATCTTCCTTATGTTGGGAATTATTCCTCCGGAGAAAGATTATTATTGGGAGAAACTGTATCCGGGATTAGAAAGATACAATAGCAAAATATCACCTATCGCAGCCGGTGAGCTGGATAAGGACCAAAGACCTCTCAATGGTGTCAAAGTTGAAACTCAACTTGGAGGCATGCTTTCTGAACTACAGATCATGTCCAAAAGCATGAGCTCTCTGAAAGCACTTCAGGAAGTGGATTTCTCTCAGACATCTGACCAGATAAAAGCCATGGGCAATTTCTACGATCGTATGAACCAGGCTATGCAGGAATTGAGTCACAGCGTTGAAGAAACAAAGGCATATCGTGGACATATCACAGCATTGAATCAAAACCTGGTGGGTGTCAATTCCATGTATCAGGGCGTATTACAGACCAAAGATTCACTCACTAAGATGAATGAAGCTATGGTTGAGCTTGGTAATACAGCAGATGACGCACGCAG
>JBDUDG010000141.1:0-7671 GCA_040003045.1 Saprospiraceae bacterium
CTAATGGATTTGAATCATTTGTGCCAAATCCTCCCGGCATAGCGGTTTCTGAACTCGCCAATCACGATATTTTTACATTGACTGCATCGAACGATTTTTGTGTATCAGCTGCAGCTATATTAATCATTGAAATACAAGCTCCACCAAACACCCCTGTCATAACAGGTGATTCTATTGCCTGTGATGGAGGAATGTTTGAACTGGATGCAAATTCAAATGCAGAAAATTTTGTATGGTTAGATCCAACAGGAACATCGATACTGACAAATGAAGATTCTTTGCTGATTACACTTGCCGATCAATCTCATTCTGGTGACTGGAGGGTAATAGCATTTGCAAACGGATGTCCTTCGGATACCTCAGAAGCATTTCACGTGAGGATCGATACTTCGATCTCTATTCAAATTGCAGGCCCCTTAAGGGCATGCGCGGGTGATTCAGTTCAACTTTCTGTCATTCCTGCGAATGAAGGTACTTATGCATGGTCAGGACCAAATGGATTCACTTCATCCGAAATTTCTCCCATGATAGAAGCAGTATCCGGAATTTATTCAGTCTCTGTATTGACTACTACCGGATGCTTTTCGGAGGACACATTCAATCTTCATGTAGATATTTTGCCAGTCGTTACTTCATTGACTTCAGATGCGGACAGTTGTGTTGATGGAGGTACGACTATTCAAATTACAGCTTCGACAAATCCGGAGAATACTGGTGGGTTTATTTTTCACTGGAATGGACCTTCCAGTTTCCAACAGCAGGACTCAGTGATTCGTTTTCACAAAGCCTCTTCTTCTGTCAATGGTGTTTACACTCTCGTAGTTGAAAATGGAGCATGTGTTTCAGATACATCATCCATTGAATTAATCCTCAGAGATAGTCCTCAGCCACCCGTCATAATTGGAGCCCAAGTATATTGTTTTGGGGATTCTATCATCCTTAATATTGAACAGCCTCTCGCTGGAGCATTATACGCATGGACATCACCCGATACGAGTGCTGTGATACCAAGTCCGGGAACATTAATCATTCCAGATGCTAAACCAGGTAAGACAGGTATTTATAAAGTTGATGTGACACTAAATGGATGTACTTCTGAACAATCATTAATTGCAGTTCAGGTAAGACCGCAATTAGCAACTCCTGTCATTACTGGTCCATCACTAGTTTGCGAAGGTGATAGTCTGCATCTGACTTCAAATGCCCCTGGCCTGAATGTACACTGGACCGGTCCGGATGGGTTCGAAAGCAATGATGTAAATCCTGTGATTTTTCCGATTACACCGGCTGTAGCAGGCTTTTATGTTATGACGTATACATTGAATGGATGTCAATCTCCTGAGTCCGCACCAAAGGAAATAAAAGTACAATCAGCCTTGGAAACCCCTGGTGTAGAATCTGACATTACCCGTATTTGCATCGATGATCCTGTTCCGGTAAATATTTGTGTAGCCATAGAAACAGGCACGGAAGGCGCAACATACACATGGATTTTAAATGGAAATAATATCATAGGCACTCCTGACACAAGCAATTGTATTGTAGTAAATGGCGCGCCACTTCAGGCAGGGATTAACAACATCTCTGTGATCGCTTCTCTGCAGGGATGTCTTTCTGATACGAGCATTGCAATTGCAATTACTGCAGACGAAATTCCCTCGCAACAGGCAAATGCCGGACCCGATATGCAATTTTGTCCGGGCGAAGTGATCATGCTTGACGCAATATCTTCTCCACCTTCAACCGGTGTTTGGTCAAGCTCATCCGGTTTGATACTGTTTTCGGAAATTAATAATCCAAATACTCAACTGAACCTCCTGCCATCTGGAGACTATGAATTAACCTGGACGCTTAGTTATGAATCATGTATTGATTACAGTTCGGATTCAGTTCGGATAGGAGTTGTGTTTTCTCCAAAAGTTTTTCCGGATACGGTAAATGTTCCTTTTGGGCAAACGATCGAATTTATAGTCACTGCTAACGATTCCATTTCCATGGGGCCATATCTGCTCCAGGTAGTCAGTGGCACCCGGCATGGCAATGCATTGCACGCCGGAAATGGAATATTCAGATATACGCCAAACGTAGGTTTTGTAGGAACCGATTTTATGATCTATAAGATCTGCTCTACCGATTGTCCGGAAGAATGCAGTGAAGCAACCGTAGTGCTCAGGGTAGGTAATGAAGATGATTGTTTTATCCCAACATTATTTACACCTAATCAGGATGGAGTGAATGATGTGTTGGTCATACCATGTCTTGAAACCACTCGTTTCCCTCAAAACAAAATCATTGTATTCAATGAATGGGGAGCAGTAGTCTATACCTCATCCCCTTATCAGAATAACTGGGATGGAACTGTATCTGGTGCATCATTACCCGTAGGGACATATTTCTACATCATGGATTTCGGCGATGGCAGCGAACCCAAAAGAACGTTTTTGGTATTAGAAAGATAAAAAGAGAAAAGAGGAAATCGAGAGCAGCGAAGATCCCGCCGTTACGAAGGAAACGATGCGGGAGTGAAGAGTGAATCGTGAATCGTGAAAAACGTGAGTCGTGAATCGTGAAAAACGTGAGTCGTGAATGGAATACGGAACTTTTTTTCTCCCTGTTCTCCGTGCGAGAAAAGTGAAAACAAAAGTAATGTGAAAGGGCGTTTTGCAACCGCCCAACATGATGAAAGGGCGTTTTACAATCGCCCAACATAATGAAAGGGCGTTTTGCAACCGCCCAACATAATGAAAGGGCGTTTTGCAACCGCCCAACATAATGAAAGGGCGTTTTGCAACCGCCTGCTCATATCGAAGAGTCAAAGAATATCAATGAATACTGAATTCCGAATAATATGTATAAAATAAATAAGATAGGAATAGCTTCAATGTGCTTTGGGATATGCTTTATGATGAGCATATCATTATCCGGACAGCAACAGCCATTGCATACAATGTTCATGTTCAACAAGCTTCTGGTCAATCCGGCCTATGCAGGTTATCATGAACATCCATGCGCTACCATTCATTTCCGTGAACAATGGCTAGGCTTTGACGGTGCACCGCAAACTGAATCGCTTAGTTTTCATGGGCCGTTGGCTTCCCAACGCATTGGAATAGGATTTAACCTGCAACGTCGTTCCATCGGTGTTTCAAGCGCGACAACATTTGATGGCATTTATGATTACAGGGTTCCTCTCGGGAAAGGCACATTGAGCCTGGGTGTACAAGCCTCCGCACGTTTCCTGAAAGTTGATTATTCGGATCCTGCTGTCAAAACAGTTCAGGATATTAATATAGATCCCGGGGTAGAATCAATATCAGATCAGAAATTTTTGGCAAATGTCGGTGCCGGTATTTATTACAGCACACCTTCATTTTTTGCAGGACTATCCGCACCAAGATTGATGAATTCCGATATCGACTTCGAACTCAACAATCTTTTCACAGCAAAAGAGCAGGCGCATTATTATTTCATGACCGGGATTGCAATACCCATTGATCACAGGGTGAGCTTTGTTCCACAGGTCCTTGTTCGATATACTCAGGCAGCGCCTGTCAGCGTAGATCTCAATCTTGGCATACGATGGTATGAAGATTACAGCGTCGCCGTAAGCCTGCGAAAAGGAGGAGTTGATGACAGGCTGATCGAATCTGTTGATCTGATTGCATCAGCAAAAGTTCTTAGAGGATTGCGCATTGGAGCCGCATACGACATTACACTCAGCGAATTAAAACAATACAGCGATGGCAGCATAGAATTGATGATGATGTATTGTTTTGGCGAACCAGCCAGACCATCTACGTTTATTAACCCAAGGTATTTTTAAAATCACATGAAGATTATTTCCCTATTCATAGTTTCTCTTTTGGTTTCTGCACTTTGGGCACAGGATACCACATATCTATGTCAGTTCAATGATATCAGTGTGTCTCCATTGGCAAAGCTGAATTCAAAATCTATTGAATTTTCTCCGTCATACTATCAGGGAGGAATTGTGTTTGTTGAAGCAAAAGAAAGAAACAGCATTCTTGATCCGAAAACAGGCCAGCCTTATTTTGATCTTATGTATGCGGACCTTGGTCCTGATGGCATGGGTGACAAACCCACTTTTTTTTCACCAAACATCCGCACTCAATACCACGAAGGCCCCTGCACTTTCACACGGGATGAAAATGAAATATTTTTTACTCGTTCCAATATCTCCGCAGGCAAGGTGATCAATGATGGGAAGAATCAGGTGCAATTGAAAATTTATCACGCCAATAAAGGACTGGAAGACTGGGAGAATATTACCGAGATGCCTTTCTGTAGTGATCTGTATTCAGTAGCGCATCCTACTATAAGTGCTGATTCGCGATTCCTGGTATTTTCCTCCAACATGCCTGGTGGCTTTGGTGGAATGGATTTGTATATGGTTGAAAAAATGGGTGACACATGGTCTGAACCTGTCAATCTTGGTCCAAACATCAATTCAAAAGGCAATGAGGTGTTTCCCTTTTTTCATGCTGATGGTTACTTGTTCTTTTCTTCTGATGGATTGGAAGGCCTTGGAGGACTTGATCTGTTTGTAACAGCCTTTTCTTCTGACAAAACTTTCAAAGGACTCCAGCATCTCCCCGGTCCTTTTAACAGCGGACGTGATGACCTTGGGATCATTGTTTCAGATGATGGCACTTCGGGATATTTCGGGAGTGATCGCAAACCAACAACAGGAAAAGATGATCTCTATCGTTGGTCATCACCGGTTTCCATTTTCTGCGCTCTTAAAACAATAGCAGCATTGCCAAAAGAAATCCTTGTGACAAATGAATTGGAAGAAGGATTGGACAAAGCATATATATGGCTTATTCCTATGAATCAGGAAGGACCATCATTATACAAGGACCATTTTAATACAGACCTGGTTCCCAACAGGGATAAGGAAGGAACATTTTATTTGCGCTGGGGAATACAGGATACATTGTCGACCGAGACCTCTGATGCAATGACATCTCCTGAAGGTCGCGCTCAATTGAATGCAAATTCAAAATTGAATTACGCATTAGTGATCCAAAAAGGAGATTATCTGCCTTTCGTAAAAGTAATTAAGGGCGATGAAATTCCTGCATTTGTAAGATTGATTCACACGCCTATTCCAACTGAAAAATGTCTCTCTACTCAGTTCACAGTTTACAATTCATCGGGCAGTATTACTTTGAATGGTGCTAACATCATGTTGTCAGGCCCATGTTTGAAAGCAGGCATCAACATGTACACCGATGAGAACGGGAATTCTACCGTATGCCTTCCTTCAGACTGCCAGATCAAAGCTGAAATCCAACAGCCTGAATATGCAATGCACACCTTTACTTTCACACCTTCAGAAGATGGCGAACACTGGACAGTTTATCTGAAAGATGCAGCCGGACTTACAGCTCCTACCGCACCAATTGCTTCGGGTACAGTGATCGTGCTGGACAATATCTATTATGATTTCAATAAATCCGAGATCAGGAAAGGCGATGCACAAGAATTAATTTCACTTGCCGATATCCTGAAGAAATATCCTGACCTGACCATTGAACTGACATCACATACGGATACACGAGGCAGTGCAGATTACAATATGGAACTGTCCAGACGCAGATCTGAATCCTCTAAATCCTACCTGGTATCCCACGGAATAGTTTCTGCCAGGATTAAGACAAAAGCCGCAGGTGAATCACAGCCAAGGAACAGGTGCGTTGATGGCGTGCCATGTTCTGAAGAAGAGCATCAATACAATCGCAGGACAGAAGTTCGCATTACGAATCCGGCGCAGGGGATGGAAGTAAAGTATAAATCAAAGCTTTAAAGAAATGGTTTTTGCTATCAGGGTAAACACTTTGTGTATTTATGTATCCCAGGAACTCAAATAGATGATATCTTGGATGCAACAAAAATCAGGCAGATCATAAATAAAGTAAAAAAGCATGAGGCGCACAGGTATATTATTTTGTATCCTTTTTATTTTCTCTGCAGGATATTCACAAACCACTTCGGGCTCAAACCCGGACGGAAACAAAGGGAAATTTTATGTATACTGGGGCTGGAACCGTGGATGGTACAGCAGATCAGATATCCATTTCAAAGGCGAAAATTATGATTTCAAATTATTCCGTGTGGTTGCTCATGACAAGCCCACTACTTTCGACCTCGATAAATATGTCAATCCATTAAATGCCACTATCCCGCAAACAGATTTCAGAATAGGATTTTTTATTAAGGATAATTATTCAGTTTCATTTGGATTTGATCACATGAAATATGTTGTGAAAAAAAATCAGACCGCAACAATTTCCGGATCCATAAGCAATACAGAAACGATGTATGATGGACAATATTCAAATGCTGATATAACGATTGCACCTGAATTTTTAAGATTTGAACATACGAATGGACTGAATTACATCAACGTGGATATAAGAAGATTTGACGAGATCATCTCTTTTGGAAAAATAAAATTCAATCTGACGGAAGGTTTTGGAGCAGGTGTTTTGCTTCCTAAAACAAATACCACGCTCTTTAACAGAAATAATAATGATGAATACCATATATCAGGTTATGGAATGAGTGCAGTTCTGGCAGGAAATATATCCTTGTTTAAATTCCTTTTTCTGCAGACCGAATGGAAAAATGGATTTATCAATATGCCGGATATAAGAATCTCCAAAAACAATAATGAGTCCGCCAGTCAGTCTTTCTTTTTTTCACAATTCAATGTCCTGATAGGAGCCACGTTCAGACTTCATCATTCTGCCCCCGGCATTCAATGATCCCGGAATAATTGAATATTATTTCAAAAATCATTCTGACCTTTTTCTCTACTTTTGACCTTCAAAATAGTCCGAATGAAAAACATTTTTTCCATCGTTATTCTCGTTTTGGCACTGATGCATATCGGATGTAATTCTACTGCGTCAAAGCAAGCTGAAATTCAAAATCCCGAAAAAAGCGAGAAAGCAGATAGTACCTTTTCTGCCTTTGAAAATACATTTTTAGATGCCTACTGGAGACAACATCCTTCGGCAGCTATCCAGGTGGGATATGGCAAATATTATGAAAATCTGAATATACCGGACAGCAATGGTTTTAAAGCCCTTGTCAGTTTTTCAAAATCATGGATAGACTCTCTGAACTCATTGCATTATGATCAGCTCAGCGACAACAACAAGATCAGCTATAATATCCTCAAAAATCAGCTTGAAAGTGATATCTGGTACATCTCAGTTTTCAAACAGCAGGAATGGGATGCTTCCATTTACAATCTTTCTGCTGACTGTGATTATATCATCAATCAGCCATATGCTCATCTCGCAGAACGTCTCAGGATACTCTCCGGGCATTTGCAACATTCAGATGATTATTACAGAGCCGCTCTTGCTACCCTCAATAGACCCACGAAAGAACATATTGAGCTCGCTATCCTCCAAAATGAAGGAGGTCTTTCTCTGTTCGGGTCTGCACTGAATGATTCCATTAAGGCATCCCATCTGAATGCTGATGAAGTAAAAACCCTTCAGCAAAACATCGGCCGTACAAAAGAAGCAATCCAACACTTTGTGGAAGTCCTGAAAGGTATTGTTGCAAATAAAAAAGCTGAATATCGGGATTTCAGGATCGGTAAAAAATTATTTACCGAAAAATTCAAATTTG
>JBDUDG010000142.1:0-7628 GCA_040003045.1 Saprospiraceae bacterium
GAGGTCTTAACTTGTTGATTAACATTGTCTCCAGATAGGTTTTAACACTCCTTTTTTGTACTTTTTTTGGACAGAAATTTTGTCTAAAAATTGACCATACTATGGCCAAATAAGTGTGCCAAGCCGCCACTTATAACTGCGTATTTTATCAGGCAGTTATGACAGTGTGCCACACTATTTTTTGTATATTTTTTTAATGGAAATATTCAATTTTGGAGTACCACTTTCCCCTAGTCTTCAAACCTGTAGATCAGTTGCCCTCTGATCTCGGAACGGTGGTTTCCAGGAATTTGGTCATTGCCACTTCCGACAGTCGTCATGTCGAGCCATTGAGTCCTGGCGTATTTGATCTCAGCAGTGAGGTGCCGTATTCCTTTATATCTCACATTGATGTAGAATCGTGAGCCTTTATCATTGAAAGCAGGGATGGCATAATAATAAATGAGATCATTTTCATAAGTGTAGATCCGGCTGTTGTAACCATCTGTGTCAAACAGCGTCACACGCCCGGAAAATGACCACGGTGAGGAAATAGGCTTATAAAGGAAATCCTGGTAGACTAAGAATCCACTTTCATGATCGCCACTAAATGAATAAAAACTCCATTCCAATCTCGTGCGAAGTTGAATGGTTTTATCAAGCATGTTGTTGATATTCAATCGGGCTTGCGAATGATGCTGATCAAGGACATCCGGAATCAATGACCCTTCCTGAGTAAAATCAAGTGCCGATCGTTTAGTGCGAAATTGCGCATAGATCTCTAATCTTCGTTTGATCGTATATGTCAGCCGACCAAAGATCTCATCTCCGTCAGCAGGCCGATCTACACGATAGCGAAGCCATGGATTGGACCACATGTCATGATATAACTGAAGTTTCCATTTAACGGAGGGAGTAATTTCCAGGCCAGTATACAAGCCGATCTCATTACTGGCAGATGATGATTCTGCAAATGCATTTGGTGACAGTGACTGGTAATCACGTGCAAATGATCTGAATAAAATAGCGGCAATTATATGTCTGTCAAGACCCGCCAACAAACCATTCACTGTAGCGAGGCCACCATTGTCACTGACAGCGGTTTCGCCAAAGAAATGCATGCCACTTAACCAGAATCCATAGTCTACGCTTGCATTCGTCAGCTTGTCACCATTGAAATAATATTGATTATACAAGTCAGGTGACCTGTTGAGTGGTGAGCTCAGGGACGAATGAAGAGCGCTCGCGCCAAAGTGACTTCGCTTGTTATCATAGGAAACATTTAAACCGGCCTGCGTTAGGTCGATTGCATTTTCATCAGCTATTTCAGATGTGGTGCGATGAAGATTTGAAGTCTGAAGACTGGTGATGTCTTCCTGTATGTCTGAAACTTCACCATCAACGCGAATTGTGTCTACAATTAGATTCCCATCGCGTTTGTTACTGCTTCCGAATAAAGTGAAAGTCCAGTGATCAATAGGCCGAATAGTGATACCTATGCCTCGAAGAAAATTATTTTCATCTACTGAAGTGTATGGCCGTAGTGGATTGCCTGTTCGTTTGATTGAAGTTACAAAACTACTTTTCCCAACACCATAACCTGAATGCATAATGAGGCCCTGTCCAAAGCTCGCAGTAAAATCACCGAGCATCAGTGCCGGCAACCATGATCTGTAATTTTGCAAAGAAAGGTGTGCAGAATAAAAATCGAATCCTGATTTGTTAGAACCTTTAAAAAATGCCTCACCTGAATCTTTCTCACCTGTGATGCCGTAGCTCAGCACATTTGAATTGCGATGTCTGACGCGGAAATACACTTTATCCGGGCTGCCCTCATATTTTGGCGGATCACCGGTATATCCTTTAGCAGTTTCTATATTTCTGCCGCCGCGTAGATAAAGTTCATTTTGACCATGGAGCAGGAGATCGCTGAGACTTGAAGTATGTGTAAAAACGTCGCGGCCCACAACATGTGTGATGACCTGTAGGATCCTGATCACAGCCGGATCAAAACCCGGAATGGATTGCAACTCGAGTACTGACAGCAGTGGACCATTTCGCCTGATGTGATCTAGCAACTGCTGGTATGCATAATCGGTGATAATATTCCATTGCGCCAGGACAGCCGCTTCATCAGTGTTTATATTGATGGGATGGCGCTGCCAGTCATCTAAAAGTTCTCCGAGATCCGTGAAATCAAACTCAGCATCGGATTCCAGATTTTCTGTGATGACTTCGATTAATTGCTGGTAATAATCCTGTGTTACCGGAACCTGGGCAAGCAGGGATACAGGTTTGCCAAGGAAGAAAGCGGTTCCAAGAAACAAACAAAATATTTTAAGCTTGAAGGTATAAGTCACAGGACACTAAAGTAATGGTTTATTAATAAGTTGCCGTTCTAAAAAGAGTCCGGGCAAATATTGAATTTAGCCTTCGTCATCCCATACCATCGCACTTATTCGCCATCCGGAACTGGTCTTAATCAACTGAAATGATTTGACACCCTTTGTTTCAAATGAATGGCCATTTAAGATGCCTGATTTTTGATAATGGCTAAATCGTTGGGCTATATTTCCGTAAATAGTTGTTTTGCCTGAAATTTCTGCTTCCGTAAAGTCTTTAAGGCGGCCATCAGTCAGTAATATTTGTCTTGGCTCTATGAAGGAATCAAGGGTGTAAATTTCATTTTGTGCATTCACATTTTTGCCAATGATAGCCTGAGGTATGCAGAGTTGAAATAATATTTGAAGATCAACCGTCCTGCCATTTTGATTTTTAAACGAAGCAAAAAACTGATCGATCAGGCTGTTAATTTCTTTCCTGTCCTGTGTCTGATTATCTATTGAAAATAAATTCAGTTTTGTTCCGTCGAGCACCATTTCGTCTTCATGTTCAAGACCCAGTTTGGACAATAAATTCATCGAACGATGATTGTCTTTCGTTGTAATGGCAACAATTCTTTTCAGGCCAAGAACCTCCTGGGCATGCTTCAGGATTTTCTCTGAAATTTCAAATGCGTATCCTTTGCCATTGAATTCAGGTAAGAAAGCAAAACCGATATCGACATCATCCAGGTAATCCCGTTTTGCAATTCCAGCCGATCCAATGGTTTCACCTGTGCTTTTTAAAACTACTTTCCAAAAACCAAATCCAAAGTCAGCGTAACTCTTTAATGATCCATTTAGAAGATATTTTTCGGCGTCTTCCAATGAATATACTTTGCGATCTCCTATGTACTGGAACCATGAGGGTTCATTGACAAGGCGAAAAATAAATGGCGCATCTGATATCGTAAATTCTTTTAGGAGAAGACGTTCTGTTTCCAGGATTAGAGAAGACATTCGAATGTAGTTATAGTAATTTTTCGGAGGTAAACATACTATACCAATTTGGCAATTCGGGAATATGTGAATTTGACAATTTCGCAATATGAAAATGTAGCGATGTGAAATTATGGCAATCCAGGTATGTCGAAGTGCTACGTGATCCGCGATCACAAGTTGAAGCTGTAGCTGCTGAAGCGGTCATTTTTGCGTTCGGGGGAAGCCGCATGGAGCATGATCGTGGTGGAGTATTGATGTGATTTTCACTCTACTCAAATCTGAAACATTAAATGAAATACCCAGGATTTTTTCTAAGAGTTTTCAGCCGCCTAATTTTTTCTTGACCTCCCTCAATCTCAACTCATCAAGATCAGCTTCCATCTTTGTTTCCTTCATGCCAACACGGATGAAACCAAACAAGCTCATGTAAACATTCGCGATCCATACAAGAGCGAATCCTCCGAGAACATATCCCCGCCAGTCCGGAAACAATAATTGAAAACCGGTGATCAATAAAACCAAGATTGTCACATAATGACTAAAACAGTATTCGCAAGTAAAAAGATAAAAGAATTTTCGGACCATCATCGATGCGGAGGTCTTGGATTTCTGGAGGCAGTATTCTCTCGGTTCCCTGAAAATTTCCTCGTGCGTCACAGTCCAGGCTATACTGGAGATCGGTATCGCAAGTATAAAAAGCCATGCCACTTGTTCGGTGATGGAGTGCATATGCAATATTACTAATTTCCGCGCGCATCATAAACTCGTCCAGCGTCAATATCGAGTATGAAGCAGAAATGTACTCAAGCAAGTTTGATTCAAATTTGGAAGTGTTTAGAAAGTTTAGTTCTGACGTCTGACGAAGTCCAAGGTTTAGTAAGTTTATTCTTTTTCTAAACTCTCTAAACATGAGGGGCCGAAGGCAACTAAACTAAACTCTCTAAACAATAGTAGAAACGTACAAGCCGTTTCGAACTAGTTACTTCCAGGAGAAAGGAAACTACTTTATCTCCGCCATTGTCTTGGTGATCTTCACCCCTGGCAATTTTACAGGTGAGCCAACTTGTGCAGCAAAGCCACCTTGAACTTCACCTGTTTTGTATGTTGTAAATCCTATACGATACAAACCAACAGTAAGCGCTTTTAATGGATTGCTTGTTTCACTGGTCAGACGCATCAGGGAATTGTATTTACTGCCTGAAGGTTGAGCAGGCATTTCTGACGAGTCATCATTCTGATCAATACTGTACCATGTTGCTGTCTTGCCTTTTGTAGCTACCTGATCGATGGATGTAATGCCTCCAGCTTTCTCAAAGGAGATCCATGTATCGAAATATGTGGTCTTGTCAGTCATGTTCGCAGTGAAATCAGGATTGACGAAATCAGTTGTAGCAGGTTTCATTTTTTCAGGAACTGGTGAGATCATGCGGATACCCAGTTCAGGGGCTACTGCAGGGATCCAAACGTAGAGGTAATAGTATTTTTTACCGCCTTTTTCTTCATCGGCTTTTGTTCCGGGTTTGATAAAGCCATAGTAGGAGACCACATCCTGATAAGGCACTCTGATGTCTTTACCCATCACCGTTTTTTTGCCAAGATCAGCTTTGAAAGCACCCGGATCCTGAGCGTAAGTATTCACTGTGCTCATGATTAGGAATAGAATGAAAGAAAGTAATGCAAGATTTTTCATTTTATATTGGTTTGAATTTTACAAGGGAGCGTATAGGTAATAATTAATTCTTTATCAGAATAGAATTTCTTATTGAAAGGCGGTTCTTTCTGAGTAATTCTCTTCCGTTTATGCCAAAAAAAAAGCTCCGAAGATTTCGCTCCGGAGCTTTTAACCAAAATATTTATTATGAAACCTATTTGTTCATTTTCATTTTTTATCGAACCACGATCACAGGAATAGAGCGCTGTCCGTCAGATGTTTCAACCTGTAACATGTAGTTACCTGCTGCGAAATTACTTACGTTGATTGACTCATTGTGATTTGTAAATCCTTCTTTCAAAGTCTTTGTCAATACAACTTGTCCGATGTTATTCATCAGTCTTAACTGTACATTCTGGTATGTTTTCTTGAACTCCATTTTTACCTGGATCTGATCTGTTACCGGGTTAGGATATACAGAGATCAGGTTATTAAGAGGTAATACATCCTTTGTATTTGTCGTTGATTTTCTTACTACTCGAGCAAGCGGAACGATGCTATTACCAAAGAATATACGTGTATCATTCACATCCAATTCAGTGACTTCATAATCAATGTTTGCGATGTTTCCATCAGCAGAGAAACCGAGAACTGAGAAGTAAACCGGCATCGGCGAAAGCCCTTGAGCAAAAGCCGAATCCATAGCCAATTCCTGAGCGCTGTAATCACGAGCCTCACTGGCCAGTAAGAAGAATTGAGGATCGGTAGCAACAGAAGCTACATATTCGATGATGACCATATACATGAAACCACCTCTCATGATGATAGGCTCTCCTGGATTGTCAAAATTTTCAAGAACTGTATTTAGTATGGCATTGTCACCTTCTGTTCCGGTGAACGTATAATCATTGTATCCAACAAATCTTCGCTCGCTGCTTTCTGCGATCCTGTCGCCATTAGCATCTGTCCACTGCTCAAGATATACACTCACTGTTTTGCCTAACATATCAGTAGGATTGTTTACACCCCATGTGATATGATCAACTTCTGCATCAGCCTGTGGAAGATAAATATTTCCATAAGCATAAGATAATGGAGCACCTGCAGTATAGATAGCGCTATTCACTGCGATAGAACGTGTGAATCCACTTTCCAATGCAAAGGTGTCACCACCAACAGAATAATCGAAACCAATCATATTGTCAGCAGGATTAAAGTCAACTGAATCCTGTGTCAGCGTATAGGTTGCATGATAATTAGCTGCAACTTTTGGTAAGTTAATCAGATCAGGGAATAGGGTATTCTCAACAAGAGTATTTGCATCCACTGTACCGTAGTTCAGGTTTTTATTATATACCACTTGTGACGTACCGGTATTGGTTACCTTATGATTAAGGACCACATGGGTCTGAGGACAGGCGCCTGCATTGAAGATATCTGACAATGCACCGAAAGGATACACCTGGTCAGCAGGGATGTAAGCGAAAGGAGCGATCGCATAGAAGTTACTTTGAACGCGGCTATTGCTACATTCTGTTTCAACGATTTTCACATCATCAATTGCCCAGAGGTAATAATTATCATTATATACGAAGCGGACCTGGATAGAATCATGACCAGCAGCGCCAGGCATGAAGAAGCGTTGAACATTATCTGGAAAGAAAGCGCTATTAGCAGGAAATTCAGTGTTAACCTGAATGTCAGTCCAGTTGCCCCAATCAAGTCCTACATCTCTTGAACGATAAGAGATGAAATAGGTGCTTTGAAATTGACGAATAGCTTGTACCCATGTAAGTGAAAGACCGGCTACATTCCATCCTCCGCTATAGAGAGCTGGAGAAATTAAAAACTTCTGTCCGGGAGTTGGGCATGATCCCGCACCAAAATTACCGGCAATACCTGCATTATCGTTAAAATCTGAATCTACACCTACAGAACCATCACAAAATGAAGGGCCGGTCACTGCGTATCCCACAGCAGCATACGCTCCCTGGTCAATCAGATTGTCAGGAAGATATACGAATCCTTTTGTTGAATCCGCTACTGCACAGGTTCCTGAAGTGGACCAGCCATTGGCTTCAATCCCACCGCCGAAAGTTTCCCAATACAGAGAAGGCTCAACCTTGCCATTAGGAAATACACCGATTCTTACAGTACCTTCTGTAGTAACATCTGCTCCTGATGACCATACCCTTAGAATATAAGTATGACTAGCCAGTAGGCATAAGCCTGAAATTGTGAAGTTATTTTGAGTTGGATCGTCCACAGCTGCTGAGAAGCAATGAGATGCCGTAGCAGTAGGATCGCAACTTTCATAGAGCGCCATACCTACAGCTGGTATATCAGTAGGGTTTGTTGCATTGTTAAAATAAGCTCTGATGACAATGCCTGCAGGCGGAACTACAGCAGGGGTTGTGAATTTGAAAAAGATATCATCAGTATAGAAGGCTCCTGAACAAACGGTATTTGGTATCGTTGATGCTGTTGCCCCTCTGGTATCTCCTTCAGTAACTACTACATTCGCTTCACTCGTAGAGAATACTACGTTTAAAGCTCCTGAACAATTATCATTAGCAGGCTGAGCCCATAAGGACGCACTCCAGGAAAAGAGTACGATAAATAGACTTGTAATTCGTAAAGTTATTTTCATCATTTTCAGATTTAAGTTATAATGT
>JBDUDG010000143.1:0-7559 GCA_040003045.1 Saprospiraceae bacterium
AAATTTCTGAAGCAATTGGATCAAAAAATCTCTATGCGGAATCCCATGATAATGCACCATGCCTTTGTCGGCCCCCATCCTCATGCTCATGCCTCCTGCAAGGACTAACCCCTTCACAAGTGGCACAGACCCACCCCACTGCGGCTTAGCTAAGGAAGTGTGCTTTTGATGTTTTGGAGATCGCTCCATAGAGGTCCTAAGATAAGGGTAGTTCCTCCTAAAATTAAACCCCAACAAAGTTTGATCCGAATAGTCCAAATCAAATCGTTCTTCATAAAATAAAATGATTCAATTAAGGAAAGATGAGGGCAGAGGATGATCGCCGCTAATTTCACAGATTAACGCAAATTAGTTTTCCATCTATTCTGGAATATCTGTGGCTTAAATCAGAACCTTCATTCTGGTTCTCTATGCTCTATGCCCTATGCTCCTTGCTTTTTTTTATATTTGAATGCCCCTTTCAGGTCAACAACTGAATAGATCCCTTCATTTCATAAAACCTCCCACATATGAAACGTAATGAATTTTTAAAACTAGGTGCCATTGCAGCCTCAATTCCGGCGTTGGATTCGATTTTCTCCACCAGCAAACGCAGGCTCAGTCTACGTGCTTTCCTCGAGAATAATGAACAGGATATTGCCAATGTGAGCTCAACACTCCAACATGATTTCAATTCCCTCATCCAATGGCTTTCAAAAAATGGCTGGGCGAGTTTTCTCAAAGAAACTCTAGGCGTCAATCTATACCTGACAGGTGAGGCACTCAAAACAGAACTGCTCAAAGATCTCGACAAAATCAAACTGAAGAAGCTGACGGATGACCCTTCATCAGGCTATGATGATTTCGCCGGGATGAATTTGATCAAACCCGGTTTTCCAGCCTTCAGTTTGCTGTATCATACCATGGCAAGCCCTCGCGTAAGACCTTCGGGCATCCCAACATATCCTGACCTTGCACAACTCGATACACTTGAAAATTATATCACCGCTCTCGCTGAATGGAATGATCTGAAAAATATCTATGGCGTAAAATCAAATGATGAATTGGTGCTGGCTGTTTTCGCGTATGAATACAGACCTGCCTTCAAGACACCTCATCATGAGCATGCCGATATGGTGTATTCAAGAACAGGTATTGCAAGGATTGGTCAAAATGAAATGCACTATGATTCGATCAACCGTTGCTTCACCAACAAACCAAATGATGAAGTGCCTATACAGAAGATTGCCGTTGTTCCTGCAAGGTATGGCCTTTTTATAGCAAGGAAAGTTAAATCAGATGCCATAGATTTAATGAAAACTGGTTTCTATAAACCTGGTGACAAATTCAATGACAAGGATGATGCTCAAAGAACTTTTTTACAACCAGTAAGAAAAATTTTCAATCATGACGATTTGTTCAATGAAGGACAATTGACATTTACTGAAACGCACAAAAGTGAAAAACTGGCCAAGCTTGCCGAGAATACAAATCTGTCTTTCTATAAAAATATCAAACCGACTGTTCGTGATTCTTCTCAACTGATTTTACAGGATTCGAAAATCACAAATGTCAATTCATCATTCCTGGTAATTTCTCAGGATGCACCACTTATCCGACTTGCCAAAGAAGGAAATAGAGCAATGTATTTTCTTGTTCCTCCAAGTGTGAAAGCAAAAGGAAGCGGCGATTATTATGTGAACAGGTATTTCACAAGTTTCAATACACAGGATGTTGAGGATGTTGAGTTGCTTGAAAAAGCTGTGTCAGGTGGATATCAAAAAATCCCGAACGCATACAACGAACCCAGGACCCAACCCCTGTTTTTAAATATCACACATCAAATCGATTCTACAAATGTCATTGGTTATAAGGAAGTTCTGAAAGACAGCGGTTTTGAAAAAAGACTTTATGACGGCAAATTTTTAGCGCCATTATTCGAAGACAGCATTTGTGAAGGAAAGGTCAACGCCCATATTGCCGGCGATTTTACGGAGACATTTAAAGGGTTGAACCGCGATGCATTGCCCGCCTACTCTATTGTGACAGCACCTGATTTTTTTCCGCAGGTTGATAATTTTGATTTAATATCTTTCGATGTTGCTCCGGGCAATCTGGTGGATGACGCAAATTTTTATGAAGGCGGAGTTGCAAGCCTTGCTACATGCAGACTCATTCCCAATCCTGGTTTTATTGCTGCGAATAATTTATCTGACAATCAAACATATACAGCCGTACTCAGCTACAAGTCAAAAGGTGACATGAGCGCTGCACAGAAATTCAACAATCCAAAATTGCCTAAAGGATATTTTGTTTCAGGTTTTTTACCTGATGTTGCTTCATCAGTATTTGCGCCTGGTTGGGATATCACGTATTCTGCTGACAAACCTGGAAGCCTCGATGTTTATTTGAGTACGGAAGGTTTGGGTTCTCCTTTTGTTGAGGATATGAAATTGTGCTCAGCATCGAATGGAATGTGGCCCGCTTCTTCTCCTGATTCTGCAAGGACGTACCAGGGCGCATTAGATCCTGATTATAGAAACCCAACCGCTGTCCCATTATTAGATGACGAGCTTGGTTTCCATAAAAATTCTCCTGCAGGTCTTATGATGAAAAAGGAAACTTTCGGATGGGATGGTGTACAGGGACCATTCCTGGAAAATGTAGATGGAAACTGGAAAATTAATTTTGCAGATATGGGACGAGCTGATGTTGTCCAAAATGCACTTGATGGAAATATGGATATGTCCAAACTTAGAGAAATCACAAGCGCGGAATTAATCTCCAGGATGTCATGCCTGAAAAAATGCATTGCACATTTACCTAAAGTGAATTATAAAACCAAAGAACAGTATCCTAAAATAGTTGCTTACACAAGATGGTGGCTCATCAGTGCAGAACCAGTGAATTTTGGAAAGGAAAATGCGAAGGGTTGGGGCGTTCCAAAAAATATTGTTGGAATGGATACATCGTGGGCAACTGATAAATCGAGCGCCAAAGTTTCTGGTAACGGATACCTCTATGTATTTGTGGATGTGAATGGCAAAAAAGTTACGTGGGATGGATTCGGGCGACGACGTGTGCCTTGTACGAAGCTTTATGTATGCCAGGTTGCTGATAATCAAACAGGCACACCACATCTGGCCATGGCGACCATTAAATCTGGTAAAGCAAACTGGGAGGTCATTTCTTAATGACGCTATTTGATGTGATTGTTATTGGCTCGGGCCCTGCGGGATGTTCTTCCGCAGTGGTGTGTGCGAAGAATGGGCTCGACGTTTTACTGATCACCGATACAACGGAGCAAAGTGCTTTATCCTATACAACGCCTGAGGCGCTTGAAAGTATCCATCCTGGTGTTTCTATTCTTCTCAAAAAAATAGGACTTGAGGGCGCCGAAATTTCTGCATTTCGCGCTTTGTATGCCGGTATTTATACAGACAATAATTATAACCCATTAGGAGAAGACAGCGAAGGAATCTGGCAAGGAATGCATATCCAACGTTCTGCTTTTGATAATCAATTATTACTACAGACGCGAAAGGCAGGCGTAAAAATAATGGGGAATGAAATAGCAGAATGTCTTATTCTGGAAAATAATCGGGCCATTGGAATTAGGACTTCGGCTTCTGAAATATTTGCAAAATATATCATAGATGCATCAGGAAAAAAAGGGTTCGGAGGCAAACAATTAAATTTTAAAAGAAAATTCTTTTCACCGCCATTGCTTTGCTGGACAGGTATATCAAAGTATAATGACGAATTTCGCCCTGATCAAAACGCTGCACATTTTATTCCGGCAGAAAAAGGTTGGACATGGCTTGCTCCTCAACCGCCAGATTATTGTGCCTGGACTCGTCTATCCCTCGCGGCTAACAAATCGCCGGCACCACCTGATGTATTGAAAAAATATCCGGTCGTCGGTAAAATTAAATTTGCAAATATGCGATGGAGGTTATTTCGCCCTCTATGCAGCGAAGGCATTCTACTATGCGGAGATGCGGCAGGAATTATTGATCCGGCCGCAGGACAAGGAATATTTAATGCGTTAATGTCAGGCATGAAAGCTGCTGATACGATCCTCGCCTGTCTAAAGGAACCCATGGTGGCAAGCTTTCATCTCGCCTTGTATGATGACTGGTTTGTTCAGCAATTTGAAACGAAAGTGCAAACGCTCAGAGGATATTATTCGCAACATAATATCCACATCTTCGAGTAGTTCAAAGGCCAATCCGTAAACTTGTTGCCTATATTATTGTTCCCAACTTACAGAACTCCAACCAGCACTATCAGGCTCACATTTGGTATTTCAGAGAAGAGGGTTAATTTTGCTCTTTCAAAACAATCCACTGCTGGTCAAGAATCAGGTTTATCAACAGGATCCTTATCCCGCAGTACATTATTTATCACCTAAAAATTATAAACATGAATAGTACTTTTTTAAAATTTATTCCCCTGATGGCCATCATTCTTTTGGCATCATGCGTAAGTAAGAAGAAATTCATAGCGCTTCAGGATCAGTTAGCCACATGCAATGAGCAATTAGGCAAAAGCGGGATGACAGTCAATGAATATATGAGCAAGCTTCAAACTTGCGTATCCGACAAACAGTCGCTTGAAAAAGACATGAAAAATGCCAATCAAAGACTCGAGGATTCACGTGAGCAATTAGAAGATTGTAAAAAACAACGCGACAACCAGATGAGCCAGGTAGGCGATATGACCGTACTGACAAAAAGCGCTAATGACAACATCAAAGAAACGCTTGATCAGTTACGCAAGAAAGATCAGTACATCCATCTACTTCAGGCCGCCAAAACAAAAGCAGATTCAATTAATCTCGCTCTGGCAGTTAACCTGAAAGGAAAATTAGCATCAGGACTGGATGATCAGGATGTGACCATCAATGTCGATAAAACGGTCGTCATGATTAACCTCTCTGATAAAATGCTTTATCAAAGTGGAAGCGCTAATTTGACTTCCCGTGCAAATGATGTACTTGGTAAAATTGCGACGATCATCAATTCAAGACCTGATCTTGAAGTCATGGTAGAAGGCTATACTGATAATGTGAAAATTCAAAACGATTGCATCAAAGACAATTGGGATCTCAGCGTCAAGAGAGCTACTGCCGTAGTTCGCGTACTGCAAACTAAATACAATATCGATCCAAATCGTCTTATTGCTGCAGGTCGCGGCGAATACAATACATTAGCAAGCAATGACTCACCTGACGGACGCGCAACTAACCGTCGCACAAGGATCATCATTCTTCCTAAGCTGAATCAATTCTATGATCTGTTAGATCCGGATAAAGTTCCGAAGTAATCTAAAAGAGAAAACACTTCTGCCACGTATTTGCAGGGCTTACTCTTGCGCATTAAATACCAAAGAGTGTAGTTTTGAAAAAAACTAATTCATCGCTTCAACTTAAAATAAAAAAGGACAGGTCTCGATCTGTCCTTTTTTATTTTACCTCATACCTATTCGCAGGGCTTGCCCCTAAAAGGTATTAAAACCTCAACTCAAACATTCATCTTTTGAACATACCATGACTTCTCAATTTCTTTTGTAAATTCAGCCATACTTACCCTTAAAGGGGCCAGATTAACGAATCACCAATTTTGACATCCTGAAAAATTTCGGAATATGCGCCAACTTTTCCTCTTTTCTCTAGTGTTCCTTTTCCTTCATAGTGCCCGATCACAGGTGAGCATTACCACTACCGGAACACCTCCAGATCCCTCATCCATGCTGGATATTTCCAATGCAACGAAAGGCCTCCTCATTCCCAGGATGTCCATAAGTCAACGGAATTCGATTTCACTTCCAGCGAATGCCCTGCTCATCTACCAGACGAACAGTAACCCTGGATTCTACTATAACCATGGCACTCCTGTCGTACCGGATTGGGTCAGTCTTACCTCTTTCCTTGATCTCGAAAACCTGCGCGACAGGATTCCTATCGATTCCTTGCCTTACACGATCAGCACACCGGGCTCGTATTATGCCACTGCAAATCTGGCAGGGTCAGTTGGTATCACCATCACAACCTCAAGTGTGACATTAGATTTGAATGGCTACACATTGAAAGGAACTCCGGGCAATACTTCCGAAGGAATAAAAGTCACCGTAGCCGTTACAAATATCAATGTCAAAAACGGCGGCGTCTCCAACTGGGGGAAAGAAGGCATCAAAGCAGGACTAGCTACCAATTCAGTCTTTTCACAACTGCAAATTATTTCCAATGCTTACGATGGTATCAATACCGGAAATAACGATCTGATCTCATTTTCAGATGCCGGCAACAATGGCTTCGACGGGATCGACATGGGCGAAAGTGCAGTTATCTTTCACTGCACCGCCTCCGGAAATCTAAACGATGGCCTCGAAGCCGATGCAGGTTCAAGTTTCTCTCAGAGCACAGCACGCGGAAATACACAAGAAGGCATAAAGGCAACTGGTGCATCCACAATTTCTGAATGCTCAAGCACCGAAAACAACGGTGATGGTTTTTCATGCGGAGCCGGCTCACAGGTCCAGCACTGTACCGCATTACACAATATGTTGAGTGGTTTTTATTTATTCAGCACTTCATCTGCGACCGACAACACTTCCCGATTAAACGGGCACCATGGATTCGAATGGCTAAATGACTGTATCATTCAATCTAATAATGCATCGCTGAATTCCTATTCAGGTTTCAGCACAACATACAACGGAGGGAAAGTGGACAATAATAACGGTTGCGCCAATTCACATTACGGTTTCAATATTCAAAATACAGGTGGAACTCTCATCATCCGAAATACATCTTCAGGGAATGGAATCAATGCATTCAACATCCTGCCCGGGAATACTTTCGCCACTCCTGTGACGCCAGCGACGATTAACACGAACACCAATCCATTCGCCAATTTTCAACTCTAATCCACAAGAAACCCAGCTATGAAAAAATATATACTTCCGATCCTGTTCTCCCTCGCTTGCCTTCAATCCGCCGGCGCCCAGGTGATCGCTGTCAATGATACAGTGTGCATAATGCCAGGAATGCCATTTACTCTGAACGTAAAAACAAATGATCTTCCACCCTGCTTCATGCTACCACCATGCAGTGTTCGATTACTTGAACAATCAACATGTTTTGCTTTGAATGAAGAAGGCTTCTTCTCCTTTATCGGACAGACTCCGGCATGCTGCGGTGATTATGTATTGCATTATGTATATGATCATCTTTCTGTACAACCTCCGATAACCGGTGAGATCCATGTCAAAGTAAAATGTCCAAAACCGGATTGCGGATTCGTAAAACTTGAGCCTGTTGCCGGCGGAGTTGCAGGAGGTGGCCCTGCTAAAGTCACTTTCAATTCATGTGAAAACAGTACTGCAACGTATTACTTCAATCATACAGTTGGAAATATGTATAGCTGGATGGTGACAGGCGGATCTTATATCGTGGTCGATTCGGGGATCATAGATGTGACCTGGGGAAATGCAGGCTCAGGGATGATACTTCTCACAGTTACAAATGGAGCGACTTCAAATACATACAACTACTGTGTCAATATTCTTAACGGACC
>JBDUDG010000144.1:0-7503 GCA_040003045.1 Saprospiraceae bacterium
TAGCTGCCCTGGAAGAGACCGCAATCGAGTAGAATTTTCGTGCCGTTGTCAAGGGTGAGGAGATGGCAGCTACCGGTAACTTGTCGGGCCGCGCCGCAAAATTTTACATTCATGCAGTTAAGATAACTGAAAAGAGAAAAGTGAAGAGAGAAAAGTGAATAACGAAAAGTGAATAAGGAAAAGTGAACACGAACAACGAACTCATACTGCTCACCAGGCGCAGCTTAGACACCAAAGTGAGAAATTAAAGAAAGGTATTTTTATTCTTCTTCAGAAGGAGTGCCAACAAAATAAAAAATGATACCCAGTACAAGAAGTCCTGATCTTATCAGCCAACCTATACCAGGTCCCCGCTGATCAACCCAGCGAAGGAATATGAAATTCATGTGAAGAAAATATAAAATGGTAGAAACAATACCGACCAGCAATAAAAGAGTTCCGAGTGTGCGCATGATTAAAAATAAATTGGTTTGTGATATGATGCACGAAAACCGTGGAGATTACGAAATATATCCATCCGACTTACTTCATTCCTGGACAGGTTCGATCAGCTCAGTGCTGTACCTGGCATACTCATTACGGTGCTACATCTCAGCACAACATAGGGTGTTGATTTACTCACTTTTAAGCATACTTTTTAAAAATGAGCGATTTAATCTGGCGATATTACTGACAGATATTTCCTTCGGACACACGGCTTCACATGCATAGGTATTTGAACATTTGCCGAAACCTTCTTTGTCCATCTGCATGACCATGGACTGAATGCGACGCTCATTTTCGATCTCGCCTTGAGGCATAAGTGCAAGATGAGAAACTTTTGCAGCTGTGAATAACATGGCACTTGCATTTGGACAGGCTGCCACACAGGCACCACAGCCTATACACGCCGCAGCATCCATGGCTTCTCCGACCTGATCTTTTTCGATCGGAATAGTATTACCGTCTACTGCCTGGCCCGTATTGACAGAGATGAAGCCACCGGATTGTATAATCCTGTCGAAAGAAGAACGATCTACAACAAGATCCCTGATCACAGGGAATGAAGTGGCCCGAAATGGTTCAATCCAGATGTGGTCCCCTTCTTTATAGTGTCGCATATGCACCTGACATGCTGTAGTACCTTTTACAGGACCGTGTGGACGGCCATTGATCGTCATGCTGCAGGACCCGCAGATGCCTTCCCTGCAATCACTCTCAAAAGCCACAGGTTCTTTTTTAGCAGCAATCAATCCTTGGTTTAGCACATCCAGCATTTCCAAAAATGACATGTGTTCATTAGCAGTAGCCGGATAGGTTTGAAAACTCCCTTTATCAGTAGGAGATTTTTGTCGCCAGATATGTAGTGTCAGGTTCATTCTATTTGATTTTCACTTTTCACTTTTAGTTTTTTATCACGCGTCATTACTGCATCGAGCGTGGGCTCTTGTTGCGCTTGATATTCGTTATACGTTATTCATTATTCGTTATGCGTTATTCAATTATTCGTTACTCGTTACTCGTTACTCGTTACTCGTTATTCGTTACTCGTTACTCGTTATTCGTTATTCGTTACTCGTTATTCGTTATTCTATTTATAGCTTCTTGTTTTCAATTCAACGTTTTCAAATTTCAGGGGCTCTTTGTTCAATACAGGATCATGGTCTATATCCGTCCATTCCCAGGCTGCCACGTAAGCGTAGTCCTCATCATTTCGCACTGCCTCGCCTTCTCCTGTTTGATATTCTTCACGGAAATGGCCACCGCAGGATTCATTCCGGTTGAGGGCATCCCGGATGATCAGTTCTCCCATCTCAAGGAAATCAGCCACCCTGTATGCTTTTTCCAATTCTGCATTAAATTCATTTTCTGTCCCCGGAACAAAAAGATCCCTGTAAAATTCTTCGCGCAATGCACGGACTTCCTGGATTGCTTTTTGTAAGCCTTCTGCATTTCGCGCCATCCCGCAATAGTTCCACATGATATGGCCAAGCTTGCGGTGAAAATGCTCTACAGATAGATTGCCATGAATGGACATGAGCTGTCTTATTCGTCCACCGACTGATTTTTCGCTTGCTGCAAATTCTTCTCTATTGGTATCAATGTGCGGAGTCCGAATGTCATTTGAAAGAAATGTTCCAATGGTATAAGGTGCCACGAAATATCCATCTGCCAGACCCTGCATCAATGCACTTGCACCGAGACGGTTAGCCCCATGATCGGAGAAATTACATTCACCTAAAGCAAATAATCCTGGGATATTCGTTTCCAGATTATAATCAACCCACAATCCACCCATGGTGTAATGGATAGCAGGATAGATCATCATCGGTGTTTTGTAAGGATTCTCGCCGGTGATCTTTTCATACATTTCAAAAAGGTTTCCGTATAGCTCAGCTACTTTTGCTTCTCCCAATTTTCGAATGGTAGCATCATCTGCATTGTGATTTCCTTGTGCATTGGCCTCCGATTTTCCATATCGCATGAAGGCAGAATCAAAATCAAGAAAAACTGCGAGACCTGTCTGATTGACACCGAACCCTTCGTCGCATACAATTTTAGCAGCTCTTGATGCAACATCCCGCGGAACAAGATTTCCAAAAGCAGGATAACGACGCTCAAGGTAATAATCGCGATCATCTTCTTTTAGGCTGGCAGGAGAAATCTTACGTGAACGAATGTCTGCAACATCCGATTTATTTTTTGGAACCCATACACGTCCATCGTTCCGAAGCGATTCTGACATGAGGGTTAGCTTGCTTTGATAATCTCCTGAAACAGGAATGCATGTCGGATGTATCTGAGTGAAGCAAGGATTTGCCATGTAAGCACCGCGTCGCACCGCTCGCCAGGTAGCGGAAACGTTACAGCCCATCGCGTTTGTGGAGAGATAATACACATTACCATACCCACCGGTGGCAAGAACTACACAATGAGCACTGTATCGTTCAAGTTTTCCGGTGAGGAGATTACGTGCGATGATTCCACGAGCTTTTCCATCCACCATCACGACATCCATCATTTCATGTCGGTTGTGCATTTCTACGGTACCTAATGATATTTGTCTCGACAGAGCCTGGTATGCACCGAGAAGTAATTGTTGTCCTGTCTGGCCACGTGCATAGAATGTTCGAGATACTTGTACTCCGCCGAAAGATCGATTTTCGAGGAGCCCTCCATATTCTCTTGCAAATGGAACTCCCTGCGCGACACACTGATCGATGATGTGATTGCTAACTTCTGCAAGCCGATGCACATTGCCTTCTCGTGAACGATAGTCCCCGCCTTTGACAGTATCATAAAACAATCTATGAACACTATCTCCGTCATTCTGATAATTTTTTGCTGCATTGATCCCACCCTGTGCCGCTATGCTGTGTGCTCTTCTGGGACTGTCATGAAAGCTAAAGCACTTCACATTATAACCCAGCTCACCAAATGAGGCAGCCGCGGAAGCTCCTGCAAGACCAGTGCCCACCACAATGACATCAAGCCTCCTTTTATTGTTTGGAGAGACGAGTGGAATTGTGGATTTATAATATTCCCATTTATCTCCTATCGGGCCCTGAGGTACTTTGCCGTCTAATATTTTCATGTTGAGTAATGGATTTTATAGTACAGAAGATGAAATGATGAGCATCACATATTGAAGTAATGGTACAATGGAAGAATTGCAAAACCAAGTGGAAAAAGGATTGCATAAATCCATCCGATCCCTTTAATGATGGGTGTATATTTTTTATGATTTAAGCCAAGTGTTTGAAATGCACTTTGAAATCCATGTACTAAATGAAAAGCGAGCGCTGTCACTCCCACGAGGTAAGCGATCACGATCCAAAGTTGCTGGAATGCAATATGTACGCGGCTAAAAATATCTTCAACTGGTTTGTCATGACCGGGATAATTGACAAGAGGAAGAGAATCCGTGAAACGCATCTTCCACCAGAAATCACCCATATGAAGTAAAAGGAAAGCAAAAATAAGGATGCCTAGTATGGCCATGTTTCGGGCTGGCCAGTCCGCTCCTTCTACCTTTCCTTTTGAAGAATATGGTCCTTTAGATTTCCGATTTGTATACCAGAGTGCTATTCCCTGAAAGGCATGAATTAAAATGAACGAATAAAGTCCAATGGAAATAAACCTGATAAAAAGATTGTGCGACATGAAGGCCGCATAGATGTTGAATGATTCTCCATTATCATGCGCCAGGAGCTGAAGATTTCCGCTTAGGTGAACGATTAAGAAAAGAACCAGGAATATCCCGGTGAGACTCATGATCAGCTTTTGACCGATGGAGGAGGTGAGTAATTTAAGTATCCACTTCATAATCAGGTTAAAGGATTTGTATGCTTCAGTACATACCTCGTTTCAGATGCAATTCTTTGGCTAGTAACAGCAAAGCTACCAATGAGGCTCCCAAGGTACGCTAAGCCAATTTTATTTAGAATGACTATAAATTAATCTTTCTCAGACCCCTACCCCGCGACTGGGGAATAACTGTATATTTTTTTTTCTCTATTATCTACTGTGGGTTGAAATTCATGTGTTGGTCAACCACATTGGTTTGCCCCAACGCATGGCTATTCATATATTTACTGTCATGCGACACATTATACTTCCTCTTATTCTTCTTCCTTTTCTTGCGCATGCCCAGGTTCCAACCGATTCGACAGCGCTCTTTATTAAGGATACTTATAGAAAATCCTACACAGAACAGAAGGCTTATAAATGGCTCACCACATTGACAAAAAATATTGGCCATCGTGTCAGCGGATCTCCACAGGCTACCAAAGCGGTAGAATGGGCCAAAAAGGTGATGGATACCTGTGGATTTGACAAAGTATGGCTGCAGGAAGTGATGGTGCCCCACTGGGTGAGAGGAGACAAGGAGCAGGTCAGCATGATGTCAAAAGAAATGGGGGCTGTAACACTAAGGGCGCTTGCTCTTGGAAATTCACCAGGCACCGGAAATGATGGTGTGCGGGCGCAGATCATCGAGGTAAAATCACTTGACCAGCTTAAGGCTCTTCCGAATGAACAGGTGAAAGGGAAAATAGTGTTTTTCAACAGACCCATGGATGCCGGTCTGATGAATACATTCGCAGCGTATGGAGGCGCGGGAGATCAGCGTGGAGACGGGCCGATGGTTGCTGCAGAAAAAGGGGCGATTGCCGCAGTCGTAAGATCGCTTTGTCCTCGTCTCGATGATTTTCCTCACACAGGGGCAACACATCTTTCTGAAACGATCAAGAATATTCCGTCGGTTGCTGTTAGTACAAATGATGCCGAATTGTTGAGTAAAGCGATTTCTCTTGGTACCACGGAAGTATTTATAAGGACGACATGTGAGATGCTGGAAGATGTGAAGTCGTATAATGTGATTGGAGAAATCAAAGGTGCTATTGCGCCTGATACCATGATCCTTGTGGGTGGTCATCTTGATTCCTGGGATGTGGGTGAAGGGGCTAATGATGATGGGACCGGCGTAGTTCAATCCATAGAAGCCTTGTATCGACTAAGACACAGTGGTTACAAACCAAAGCATACGATAAGGTGCGTGTTGTTTATGAATGAAGAAAATGGTTTGCGTGGCGGCAGGAAATATGCAGAAGAAGCAATCAAAAACAATGAATTTCATCTCGTGGCCATTGAGACGGATGGAGGCGGTTCGACACCGCAGGCATTTGGATGTTCAATGGGAGCAGATAGTACTCTTGAGCAACATGTCGCACAGATGCAGCCTTATATGAAATGGATGCAACCCTACTATGTTCGATTGGAAACCGGTGGAGGAGGTGCGGATATTAGTTCATTAAAACCTAAATCAGGGTTATTGATTGGGTTGCGTCCTGATAGCTCTCGCTACTTTGATTATCATCATTCGGACAATGATGTGCTGGAGAATGTACATCCACATGAACTTGAATCAGGGGTTGCTGCTATTGCTTCTTTCATTTATCTGGTTGATCAATTTGGTATTGGAAAATGAAAGAGGTCACGCTTCACGACTTAACATTCGAAGAATTTATTTCTGAGAAGGAAATTGAAAAGGTCGTCCTGGCTCTTTCGATTAAAATTGACAGAGATTACAAGGATCGCAATCCAGTGCTTCTAATAGTGCTGAATGGTGCATTTATATTTGCGGCAGACCTCGTGAGACAATTATCAATTTCTCTGCGAATGGATTTTGTAAAAGTGAGCTCATATGAAGGAATTGGTTCGACAAGTAAGCTGAACGAACATTTTCTCTGGAAAATGCCATTGGAGGGACAGGATGTGCTGATCATAGAAGATATTGTAGATACAGGTCATACACTTCATCATCTGAACAAAAAAATCAAAAATCAAAATCCTGCATCAGTAGAGATTGCCTGTCTCCTCATCAAACCCCTTGCCTACAAGTATCCCGATATCATTAAATATCCAGGGATGGAGATCCCAAATGAATTTGTAGTGGGATATGGACTTGATTATGATGGGATCGGAAGGGATCTCGGATCTATATACAAAAAGAAGGCCGAATGAATATCCTGGTCTGGATTTGCGCCAGCTATGCATTTCTTGTTTTAATATTTTATTTCCTGCAGGACTTCTTTTTTTTCCGTCCGGAATTATTGCCATCGGATTTTAAATATCAGTATGCATTTCCTTTTGAGGAAAAACAATTTGATTTGCCGGATGGTGGACGCATCAACGCAATATGGTTTAAGGTACCTAATAGTCTTGGCGTCATTTATTTTTTAAAGGGCAATAGCAGAAGTATAAAAGGCTGGGGAAAATTTGCGAAAGATTATGTAGGGAAGGGATATGATTTTTTCATGATGGATTATCGTGGTTTTGGAAAAAGCCGTGGACAGCGGTCGGAGAATATTATTTACAGCGATGCTGAATACGTTTACAACTGGCTGAATGAGCAATATCCGCAGGAAAAGATTGTAGTGTTAGGCAGGTCTTTGGGGACAGGCTTTGCGGCAAGAGTTGCTGCATGGAATAATCCGAAATTGCTTGTCCTGGATTCACCTTACTATAGTTTCCAATACCAGATAAGTCGTTTTGTATGGTGGCTTCCGTTAAAATGGATTTTGAAGTATAAAATTCCAACATGGCAATATTTGTTAAAAGTAAAATGTCCAGTTTATATCATTCATGGGGATAAGGATTTTTTGATTTCATACAAGCAAGGAGTGCAATTGCAAAAATTGATTCCGGACAAGGCAAATCTTATTACAATTAAAGGTGGTCGTCATAATAACCTGCCGTCATTTGAATCTTATCACAAAGCGCTGTACAGGATACTGAACAGTTAAAAAATTTCAATCCTGATTTTCAGATATTCTTAACGCAGAATTTAAACTTCCTTTAAATGCCTGTGGGAATTCATATACACGCTTAGATTTGTTATCAAATAAAAAATCAATTATGAAAAATTCAATTCTATTCCTCATTTCATTATTTAGTGCAATACAAGTATCTGCACAAACTCAATATGCGGTCATTACGACCATAGAATCCATCATTCCGGCA
>JBDUDG010000145.1:0-7476 GCA_040003045.1 Saprospiraceae bacterium
GTCGAAGCATATGGACATAAAAAAAGCCAAATGCCGCGCCTCCAAAATGAGCCATTTGTCCACCTGCATTGTCCATATTTACCAGGCTGATGAAATAAATAATGAGAAGGCCAAACACAATATATTTCAGCCTCACGTCACCAAAAAACATAAGCCTCATTTGGTAATCGGGTGCTGTCATGCCTGCTGCGGCCACAATGCCCATGATCGCTCCGGAGGCACCATTCATAGTGCTGCCATCATACAAAAATGGTGATGCGATCAGGTAAATCAACGCTCCCGACAACCCCGAAAAAATATACAAAGGAAGCATCCTGTGATCCCCAAGCAAATCCCCCGCAATCCGTCCAAACCAATAAAGGACTAGCATATTGAACAACAGGTGAAAAAATTCAATATGCGTAAACATATGGGTGAATACAGTCCAAGGATGTTTAGCGTCCCATAGCAGGTCCTGTGAAATGAAAAGATATTGAACCAATTTCATGAAAAGGATATCATGCGATTCAAAGCCTCCAGTCAAAAAAAGGACAGCTTTGACCATATAGATAAAGAGGAAAAGTGCCACATTGACTATGATCAGCCTGGTAATCGTATTACCGGATTGAAATTGAAAACGGACGTCTTTTAATATAGATCTAAACACTTTCTCAAAAATAGGTTATATCAGTTAAATGGCATGGGGCGAAGAGCATAGGGCATGGAGCATAGGGCATAGAGAACTCTTAAGGTTTAAACGAAGATTCATCCATACTTGTATCACCACATTTTAGAAACTGATTGCCGGTGAGAAAGTTCCAACTATACCTGAAGTCTGATGCCTTTGCCAATTGCCAATTGCCAATTGTTAATTGCATATTGCCAATTGTTAATTGCCAATTGCCAATTGCCAATTGTTAATTGTTAATTGTTAATTGTTAATTGTCAATTGTCAATTGTCAATTGGCCTGCTCCCTGCTTTACCGTAGAAATCCTCCACCTCTTTTCCAATGCCTGGCAAGTATAAACCCCGCCAAAGCACCGCCCAGGTGAGCAAAATTGGCCACATTTCCACCTGAACCCGTAATCCCCTGGTATAAACCAATACCAATCATGATCAAAGCCATAATCCATGCTTTTATAGGTATAGGAGGGAAAATCAACATAAGCTGCCGATCAGGAAATAATGTGGCGAAGGCGATCAATACCCCAAATACAGCTCCGGAAGCACCAAGCACAGAAAATACAGGTTGCATATCCGTCATCCCCAAAAGATATGGCAGATAATACACGAGGAAATGTGCCGCAAGAGCTACCAAACCAGAGATAAAATACAAACCCAAAAACCGCTTTGCACCCAGGGCCATTTCTACAGATGGACCAATAAAATACAAACTCAGCATGTTGAAAAATATATGCGGGATCTCAAAATGAGTAAACATATACGTTATGATCTGGAAAGGCTGAAACTGACCTGTTGCAGGTGAGTAACAAGGCATCATCAACGCCACACGCTCTGGTAATAAATGAATGGCAATAAAAAAAAGGGCATTTAGAATGAGAAGGTGCTTTACAATAGGGGTTATGGGCATCATGTCGGTAGCGCGTTTTTTATTTAGGATTGGAATCGCCTGAACATCTCTTCTTTCGACAGAGAAATAAATGTCTTTCTTCCAGAAGGACTTGTATATGGATTCTCACAGGCCATGAGGTCTTCAACAAGGATTTGCATTTCTTCAGTTGTCATCATCTCTCCACGTTTTCTACTAAGATTGGATGCAAGCGCAAAGGCGATTTTTTCAATTGGTTTCATATGGATTATGTCATGTCCTTCTTTAAAGCTGTCCAGGATATCATCGATAGCTTGTTGTGGCGATATCAGATCAGTGATGATCGCCGGTATGCCATGTACGATGAAGCAGCCATGACCAAACTCAGCAATATCAAATCCCAGGTACTGAAGATGCGGCAGCAGATCTTTCAATAATACCGTATCTGTTGTTTGGCTGTGTATAGTTTCGGGCCACAATAATTTTTGGATCGATGGACTCTGTTCAGCAAGATCTTTCATCATGGACTCAAAGATGATCCTTTCATGCGCGGCACGCTGATCGATGACAACAAGATCACCAAGGCCAGGCACCATAATATAACGTTGCCACAATTGCACAGGTGCAGACGATTGCGAAAGTAATTCATTCGCTGATGACTGGATCTGGAACAAGGGCACAGTTGTATGCTTAGTCTCTCCGGGCTCATCACTTTGGTCAATTGAAAATCCTTCTATAGATTCAAGCAGCGCACCCCATTTTTTTATGTTTTCTTTTTCCTGGTATCTGTCCTGTTCCATGCGGGTCATGCCGGCATTAGATGATGAAAGATTGCTTCTCTCTCCCGAAGCACGATCAATAGCGACTTCCTGTTCAAAATCAAGACTGGGAGTAATACTGTATTTTCCAAGCGCATGTCTGCAGGCTACCCTCAGATAATTATAGATGATACGCTCATCTTCGAATTTTATTTCCTGTTTCGTCGGATGCACATTCACATCAATTTTGTCCGCATTGATGTCAAGGAATAGTACAAAGAATGGAAATTGATCATCAGGTAAAATATCCTCATAAGCGGACTTTACCGCATGTTGGAGATAAGAACTTCTGATAAATCTTTTATTGACAAAAAGAAATTGTTCCCCTCGTGATTTTTTACCAAGCTTTGGCTTCCCGATGTAACCACTGAAATTGACATAATTCGTCTCCTCTTCAACAGGAACTAAAAATTCATTGATCCGTTTCCCAAAAATGCTGAGTATCCTGTTGCGCAAGGTGACATCCTGCAGATTGTATATCTCCTGATCATTTTGATAAAGCCTGAATTGTACTGTTTCAAATGCAAGCGCGATACGGTGAAATTCATCCAGGATGTGACGCATCTCCACAGGATCACTTTTCAGGAATTTACGGCGTGCAGGAACATTATAAAAAAGATTCCTCACTATGATCGAAGTCCCCACCGGGCATTGACATCCTTCCTGAGCTATGACCACAGATGCTTCAACAATCAATCTTGTGCCAATCACATCTTCTGCTCTCCTGGTCCGGATCTCCATCTGCGAAATTGCAGCGATCGACGCTAATGCCTCACCTCTGAAACCCATAGTCCGGATATCAAAAAGGTCTTCCGCTTTCCTCAGTTTGGAAGTCGCATGTCGTTCAAGACTCATCCGTGCATCCGTCGGGGACATTCCTGACCCATTATCATGGATCTGCATCGATGTCTTCCCTGCATCCTTTATAATGACATTGATCTCTGTAGCACCAGCATCGACAGCATTGTCCAATAATTCTTTGATGACAGAAGCCGGCCGCTGAATCACTTCACCCGCTGCTATCTGGTTAGCAATAGAATCCGGAAGCAATCTTATGATATCGGACATTCTTACTTAGAAATTGTTATGAGAAAATTTAAAGTCAATGACACAGAAACAGCATTTTGGATTTACGATTTTGGATTTACGATCGCCTAAGCCTTTTATCTATTTTTTCTTTTATCCAAGGTTGAAATCCATGGCAACTAAAGTCTCTTTTCTTTAATTGAGCGGAGCCGAAATTATTTTTGATAATCCTTTTCCGGTCGTTGAGCGGAGTCGAAACGAAACGGAGACTCTTCACTCTTCACTCTTCACTCTTCACTCTTCACTCTTCACTCTTCACTCTTCACACTTCACACTTCACACTTCACACTTCATTCTTCACTCTTCATTCTTCACCAATTGCGCTAATTCACGCTAATTAATTCCATTTACGATTTCATTGGTATAAAGCACTTGTCTATAAAATTTTTAATCTAAAATCAGGTTCATTATTTCAAATTTTAAAATCGTAAATCGTAAATCCAAAATCGTAAATCAATACGCTCTCTCATTCTTACCTTCCATATAATTGATAAAAGCCTTATTAACTACTTTATTCCCACCAGGTGTTGGATAGTCACCGGAAAAATACCAGTCACCGGTATGATTCGGACACGACTGGTGTAGACCTTCAAGAGTCTGGAAGATAACGTCCACCTTGATATCAATATCATCCGGGGTGACAATTTGTGCGATCTTTTTGGATATGCATTCTGTCGTTACATGTGCATAAAGACTTTTCACAGCATTGATCATTTGTTCTTTCGGCAATTTCAATTGCTCCATGCATGCGTCATAACATTCATGCAACAAATATTCCTTGCCCTGATCTTTCAGGATTTCAACAAGCGCCTTGAAGGCAACAAAGTCTCCCATCTTCGACATATCGATCCCATAACAATCCGGGTAGCGTATCTGAGGCGCACTGCTGGCAACGATAATCCGTTTCGGCTTCAGACGTAAAGCAATCATTCGTATGATCGAATCCCGCATGGTAGTTCCTCGTACGATGGAATCATCCAGCAGAACAAGTGTATCAACATCGTTCTTAATTATGCCATAGGTGACATCATATACATGCGATACCATTTCATGTCTTGAATCCAATGCCGCGATGAAGGTTCTGAGTTTTTCATCTTTGTTGGCCAGCTTTTCAATGCGGGGCTGCTTTGCAAGAAGTGTATGAATTTCTTCTGCAGACATAAGCTTTCCTGCTGCAACGATCTGATCCGCTTTTTGAAGATTATAGGCAGCATGCAATCCTTCCTGCAATCCATAGAAAGCAGCTTCAGCTGTATTTGGAATATATGTAAATACGGTTTCGTCAAAATTGTAATCCACAGCTTTTAAAATCGGCTCTACAAGGTTTTGTCCAAGATGCTTGCGTTCAACATATATATCCTTATCCGAACCACGGCTGAAATAAATCCTTTCGAAAGAACAACTCTTCTTCTCTCTTTTCTCAATAAAAGGCAATACATCGTGATGGCCATCTTTTTTAATGATGAGTGCATGACCGGGTTCGAGCTCATGTACAAACTTTGCGCTCACATTCAGTGTAGTTTGCAAAGCAGGACGTTCTGACGCGGCAGCAATAATTTCATCATCTGCATAATAAAAACATGGACGTATGCCATTTGGATCGCGAAAGATGAATGCATCTCCATGACCAATCATTCCTCCCATCACATATCCGCCATCAAATTTTTTACATGCATTTCGAAGGATGCGCTGGATGTCGATGTTTTCAATGATGAGATTAGTGATTCGTTCATTGTCATATCCATCTCCCTTGTACCATTTGAAAAGACGTTCTACCTCGTTGTCCAGGAAGTGACCGATTTTCTCCATGACGGTGACTGTGTCGGAACGTTCCTTTGGGTATTGGCCCAGCTTGACCAGCTCATCAAAAAGTTCATCCACATTCGTCAGGTTAAAATTGCCGGCAAGGACCAAGTTTCGGGTGATCCAGTTATTGAGTCTTACGAAAGGATGGCAGGTTTCGATCGAATTATCGCCGTGTGTCCCGTACCGTAGATGGCCAAGTAGGACTTCGCCGGTATAGGGTTTGTTTTCCTTAAGCCATTGGCTGTCACGGAGTTGCTCTGGAGTCAGGTTTTCAAAATGTTGAAAAATGCCCTGGAATACTTCCTTGAGATATTGGGGTCCATTGCTTCTTTTCCGGCTGATATAGCGGGTTCCGGGGGTTGGATCTAGTTTGATGGTCACCACCCCGGCCCCATCCTGTCCCCTGTTGCGCATCTTTTGCAGCAGCAGTTGGAGCTTATATAGCCCATGCAGGGAAGTACCATACTTATCCTGGTAGTATTGCAGTGGTTGAAGGAGTCTGATCAGTGCGATCCCGCACTCGTGTTTGATCTCATCACTCATTAGAGGGTGCAAAAATACGGTTTTTTAAGGTGCCAAATTTTACCGTCCTGTTAATAAATATGGAATGGGAGATTTAGCTGGGATGTGGCATTAGGGGTTGAGGAATTTCGAATAGGCAGAGTGTTTAGTTATTGACGCCTGATGGCGCAATCGGTTTAGGAAGTTTAGAAAGTTTAGTTTAATTATTTAAACTCCTAAAGTCGAATAAACGAGTGGCTTTCAGACTGATTTGTCTTTGGATTTGTAATAACTAAATAATATGAGCCTGGCACAAGATCACTCACCGGTAATATGTACTGGTATCCAGCCGATGGATTAAAATTCCTCACTTTAAGTACTTTACCGTCGTTAGAAACAAGACTGATATTTACCGGATCATTTGAAGTGATTGTACTGAGTAGGTATAATTCATCGGAAACAGGATTTGGATAAATTTTAAAATAATCCTTCTTTGAGGCTGTAATATTTTCTTCATGTGTACTTACTGTATTACAACCAGGGACAAGACACCCATCACTGTCTAGTTGGAGGATCCATGGACGTACTTTTTGCTCTTCATTATCTCCTATAGCGCCCACAACAATTATTGTCCCATATGGGGTAGTTTGAATATCGTTAAAATTCGCCCATGCCACCCGATTATTTTCCCAGTTCAGTGGTACATAATGTTTCATCCATAAACTGTCACCATTTAATGCTGCTTTAAACAAAACACCGCTTTGGGGAAATGATGACCCTGATACATAATCTCCAGCAGCGACATATCCTCCTTCGGCATGGGTCATGGAATGAAGAAAATATTGCGGAAAATTGTTGTTAGGAACGTCATAAAAACGTGTTTGCCATAAAAGGGTGCCAAACTCTGAAGTACAAGAAAAAATATATGGTATCAACTGATAACAATTAAAGCATATACTTGATCTATCCTCATATTGAAGTCCGCTAATTATCCAATGTCCAAACTCGTCCTCCGTTACTGTCCTCGTATAAGCTATTCCGAGCTCAATAGGAATTGTTGTTGGGGCTAATTTGTATTTCAGGATGTTGCCTATAGAATCTACCTTATTATAGAATATTTGAGAATAATTAGGATGGATTCCATCTTCCACCAATGTATACCCGATGATCGTATATGTCTCATCAGAATTGATCCTTCCAAAATATGCATAATTTTTTCTGTATTTATCCTTAATTTCTATATTTTTTTTAATATTGAAAAAGGTGTCTAAAATAGTTATAAATGTTTTGACAGAATCCGCTTTATGCAATGAATTAACAAGTAAAATTGAATTATCATAATTGTATTTTATATAATTACCTGAATAACCTAAATCCGGATATTGTTCATTAATTATTAATTTTGATCTCAATATTTTACCAGATTTGATATTTAACTCCATCAAATAAGGGATATAATATGTTTCTCCTATATCCCTTTTGGCGTAATAATAATATATATTGCCCTTTTTATGTGCTAGAGGATTGTTAAAAACATTAAATGGAGTCGTGTATTGAGAATCCACTAAAGCAACTACATTTAAATTATCACCACTATAATCAAATTCACCAAGCCATGGCTTATCATTCGGTCCAGGCAAAATAGTATCGTACCTGTTTCCAATTATTTTAATAGAGTTGCTATCCGGAACACTAATATAACACATGGCCTGACCGCCTACACCGCCAACATCCGG
>JBDUDG010000009.1:0-24694 GCA_040003045.1 Saprospiraceae bacterium
GGTTGGTGAGCTGCGGTTGGTGAGCTGCGGTTGGTGAGCTGCGGTTGGTGAGCTGCGGTTGGTGAGCTGTAGCACGAGGTTGAGTATTAGCAGGTCGAACCATAGCACGAGGTTGAGTATTAGCAGGTCGAACCATAGCACGCGGTTGAGAAGCGGCAGGTCAAACCATAGCACAAGGTTGAGGCTGTTTAAAAGCGTTCCTTTTAGAATTGATCTAACATCTTCCTAAGTGCATTCTCCGAAGCAGTGGATATGGTGAGCGCCGAATTAAACAGGTTTACAATACCATCAAGTTTATTCAATTTAACAGCTTCTTCTATTTTGATGAGTTCTTCTTTTAAACTTTCAATTCCCATAAAATCAGCTTGTGGTTTTAAGGAATGGGCGTTAATACGAAGCTGCTCCCAATCTCCATTGTCGAGGTTACGTTGCATTTCCTCAAATGTCTTTGGCGCACTATCAAGGTATAACGAAATGTATCGCTTCATTTTTATAGGATCGTCCTTTGTGAACTTTCTCAAAAATGTTAAATCGACCATTTACATATTAGCTTTAATCAATTGGAAAATCTCTTCGAAAGCATCCTGACCTTTAATCACATAATGCATAGCTCCATAGGTGATGGTTTGAGAAGCCGTTGCATAACTTTTTTGACTGGATAGCATGATGACGGGCAGGGCTTTGTTTCGCTTTCGTATTTCCTTCAGGATATCTATACCATTGGCAGCATCTTTTTCTTTTGAATTTAAATAATAATCCAAAACAACTGCATCCGGTTGTTCATCCAGGCGTTCTAAACAGGCTTCACCGGTTGGGAAGGTTTTTATGTTAAAGCCCGCATATTGTTCCTTTAAATAATCGGTCAACATTTCGGATAAAAGCGGCTCATCATCTACAATGAAAATGGTTGGATTGGCTTTATTCATTTGTCTTTATTTTTTAAATTAAATATCTTTTGTAATAATTCTTTCGTATCAAAAGGCTTTCCAATAAAATCATTCATACCCGCCTCGTAACATAAATCAACTTCTTCTTTCAATACATTGGCTGTCATAGCTATGATAGGTGTCATGGCTTTTTCGTTGACTAAAGCTCTAATTGCTTTGGTGGCTTCATACCCATTCATCTTTGGCATTTGTACATCCATCAGAATGATATCATATCCTGACGATCTTAATTTCTCCACGGCGATGGCTCCATTCTCTGCCACCTCTACGTGAACACCTTCAATAGCATCTTCCAATTCTTCCTGAGCCACCACCACATTAAATGGATTGTCTTCTACGAGCAGTATATGAATGCCTTTGAGTGCTCCTGCAATATTACGATGTTCAGCTATAGTATGGGTCACCTGCGCAGGGGCGGCGGCCAATTCATAAGGGATCGAAAAATGAAACTGACTACCTATGCCCTTTTCACTGTCCACCCAGATTTTTCCATTTTGCAATTCGACCAGCATCTTGGAAATGCTTAACCCCAGGCCTGTACCTCCAAATTTTCTTGACGTGTCGCTGTATGCCTGTTCAAATGAATTGAATATTTTATCTAACTGATCTTTGTCAATGCCAATGCCGGTATCGGACACTGTAAAATGTAGTTGCAGAGTCTCATCCATTTTTGTAGAAACTAAAGTAGTTGTCACAAGACCTTTGTCGGTAAACTTTATGGCATTGCCCATTAAATTGATCAGGATCTGACGTAATCTGGTGACATCGCCTTTTACATATAGAGGTTCTGCTGGAATGTCTTTTTTAAGTTCCAGTCCTTTTTCTTCGGCTTTGAACTGCATGATGGTATATACATTATCGATTACATCATTGACCAGGAACGGTTCATTTTCGAATTCAATTTTACCGGCTTCTATTTTAGAGATGTCCAGGATATCGTTGATGACAATCAATAGCGATTCAGAAGATTTTTTAATACTATCCAGATATTCCTTTTGATCGGGTTTTGGATCTCGACGGATTAAAATATCCGTCATGCCTTTTATCGCATTCATAGGCGTACGGATTTCATGGCTCATATTGGCGAGAAATTGATGCTTGGCGCGCTCACTCGATAGCGCTTTTTCTTTTTCTACAACCAATTCCTGAGTTCTTTCGTCCACTATCATTTCCAACTTCTCTTTTTCTGCTCTCAGGTGGCGTTCCCTGTATTTACTAAATAGGCGCAATGCCATTAGAAACAATAAAGCAAACGTAACATAAGCCCACCAGGTGCGGTACCAAGGTGGAAGTATGATAATGGTGATCTTGGTTCCCTTTTCATCCCAAACCCCATCGCTATTTGCTGATTTTACATAAAAAGTATATGTGCCATTTGACAAATTAGTATACGTAGCAGTCCGCTGTGTTCCGTTATTAATCCAGTCACGATCATAGCCTTCTAATTTATAGATATATTGATTCAACGGGGCATTGACAAAATGTAAGCCGATAAAATAAAAACTTAATTTATTTTCATTATAAGCGAAGGTTACACTTTGTAAGTCTGTTGTAAAAATGGTACTGTCTTTTTTCCAGTCCTTTTCATGGGCTGGATGATAGGTAATCGATTCTAAAATGGTAAGTGGTGGTGCCGCATTTCTATCCAGATTTTCTGGATTAAACGTGATCAACTTTCCTTTATCTGAGATGATATAAAACATTCCTTCTCCCCTTTTACGTATATAATATAGTTTATTGTTTGGCAGTCCATTTGCTGTAGTAAAATTTACGATTTCCTTTGTTTGCGTATTGAGCCGCGACAAGCCCCGATCTGAAGTGGCCCATATATTACCATCATTGTCTTTTTCAATCATGCTTATACTATGAAAGAGCAAACCCTCTTTTTCTGAATAGTGGATATAGGTTCCTGCTTTCTTATCAAATAAATAGAGTCCATCTAAATACGTCGCCAGCCATAAGCGATCATTGCTGTCATTAAGAATACCTGTAATACAATATAACCCCGTTTTGAAATCATGAAATGATCTGATTTTTTTTGTTTTGGGATCAAAACTATTCAATCCACCCAAATTAGTACCCATCCATAAAATACCATTTTCATCTAATAACATACATTGGATCGTTTTGTCATCAAGAGAGTCTTTTGTCTGTAGCGTTCCGGTATTTTCTATGTACGGATAACGGGTAAATTTATTTGTTTTCTTATTAAAACTATTAAGCCCATTGTCTCTTGTGGCTATCCATAAAATACCTTCTTTATCTTCTAAAATAGTAGAAATATTTTTACTGCCAATGGTTGTACTGTCTTTCGGATTACTTATATAGTCTTTGTATTTTTGTGTCTTTGGGTCATAACAACGTAATCCAAAATTCCAATAATTAATCCATAGTAAGCCTTCTTTGTCCTTAAAAACGAAAGAGATATTTGTGTCCCTTGCGGGAACTTTTAAATCCATGGATGTAAGCGTATTGAGCGATGTGTTCCAACTCAAAAGATTATGTTTATCATAAATGAAAAAAGAATGATCCCCATCTTCACTGACAATATTATAATCTGAATCGCCAAATTTTACGTCCTTGCTTTTGTATTTTAAAGTCGGTGGTACACTATTAAAAAAAGCTTTTTGTGTATTTTCATAAGCAATGCCAGTGCAGGGCAAGGTGAGCCACAAATTCTGGGCTCTGTCAAAAAATATATTATTAATACCTCCATAGCAATTAGGCAAACTACCTTCTTCATCTGAGTGCTTATACAAAGTACTTTTGCCTGTTTTTACATCCAAATACCACAACCCCACAAAACTGCCACCCATCCAGATATTGCCCTCTTTGTCCGATGCTAATTCTGATGCCGTAAAAGGCACTTTATGGTTTGGGTCAAATTCAAAATTTGTGAAGCCATCGTTTGCCCGATCATACAAGGACACTCCCTTTTTTGTAACGAACCATAACCTCTTCAACGAATCGGAAGCAACTAAAAGGCAAGAATCGCTCAATATAGATGATGTTCTATATTTGTCGTGACTGTATTTTTTCAGCGTTTTGGTTTTAGTATTAAATTGTACTACATTTTCATAAAGCAGACCATCAGGAGATTTATAGTTGCGTGTGGTCAGCCAAATAATATCATCATTAATGGGGTCTAGTGTCATTTTTTCAAAAACCGTACCCTGGGGAAACCCTGAAAGCACATAGGATGGAATAAATTTGTCATTGGCTACATCATAATAACTCATCAGGCTGTCAGCGGTTACCCATATTACACCTTTCCTATCCTTTATAAGATCTCTTTGTTTGTGTGCGGGTATATGATACTTTCCGGTCTCCACTGCACTGAATGATTCCACCCTTTCTTTTTGGGTATCGAACAGAAAAAACTTTGGATTTTTTGAAGCATAATAAGGCAAATCAGAAATTATCCAAAATCGATCTTTATCTTCTATCCATTTTACGTCTCTGTCAAGCGTTTCATATAATTTGCCCTCATTCGCTATTTTCATTTGTACAAATGCATCTTTCCTTTCATTATACGTATAGATACCTTCATTAAATATAATGGCCCATAACGTACCATTCCTGTCTTCGTGCAAAGAATTCACAACACATATATTAACTTCTTTTCCTGCGCTATCCTTGAAAGGATAATTCTTCAATTGAAAACCATCAAAACGAACCAAACCATTTTGAGTGCCAAACCATAAATAACCATATTTGTCTTGTGTAAATGATACTATTTGAGTCTCAGGCAATCCGGTTTCGGTTGTTATACTGTTGAAATACGGCTTTTTTGTTTGTGATTGAACCAACGTAGAACACGAACATCCTATGGCAATGATTAGCATTATTCTGATTAAAGCCTTCATCATGATTTTGTAAATTTTAGGCTATATATTTTTTGTATCAATTCCGCAGTATCAAAAGGCTTTCCAATAAAATCATTCATACCCGCTTCGTAACATAAATCAACTTCTTCTTTCAATACATTGGCGGTCATAGCAATTATAGGTGTCATGGCTTTTTCGTTTGCTAAAGCTCTAATGGCTTTGGTGGCTTCAAAACCATTCATCGTTGGCATCTGTATATCCATGAGAATGACATCAAAGGTTGATGATTTTAATTTCTCAATAGCAATAAGACCATTTTCGGCCAGTTCCACATGAACACCTTCAATTGCATCTTCTAATTCTTCCTGGGCCACCCTAGCATTGAATGCATTGTCTTCCACGAGCAGTATGTTGATGCCTTTAAGTTCTGCTGCAACAGAAGCATTTGAAATTTCAGCTTTTGACTCCTGGGCGACTGCTTCGGCTTTGACATAAGGTATGATAAAATGAAACTGACTGCCCTTCCCTTTTTCACTCTCCACCCAAATCTTGCCATTATGTAATTCAACAAGTCTCTTAGAAATACTTAATCCTAAGCCTGTACCTCCGAACTTTCTTGACGTGTCGCTGTAGGCTTGCTCAAAAGATTTAAAGATCTTTTCCATTCTATCCTGGTCAATACCAATGCCGGTATCTGAAATGGTGAAGTGCAAATTTATTGCATCATGAATGACCTCTGATTTCAGCGTCGTAGTGACGATCCCTTTGTCCGTAAACTTAATAGCGTTGCCGATAAGGTTGATTAATATCTGTCGTAAGCGTGTTGCATCTCCTTTCACTTGTATAGGTTCCTTTGGAAGATCATTCCTCAATTCCAAACCCTTTTCCTCCGCTTTAAACTGCATGATGGTATGTACATTTTCGACTAATTCATTGACAGAAAAAGGTTCATGTTCCAATTCAATTTTACCGGCTTCAATTTTTGAAATATCGAGAATATCATTGATGATCACCAACAATGAATCGGATGATTGTTTAATACCGGTTAAATATTCCTTCTGATCTTCTTTTGGATTACGTCGCAATAGTATATCGGTCATGCCTTTGATGGCATTCATGGGTGTACGAATCTCGTGACTCATATTGGCGAGAAATTGGTGTTTGGCCCGCTCACTGGCTTGAGCTTTTTCTTTTTCTGCCTGGTCCTTCCGTAATTGCTTGAGATAATAGGCAGTGATCAGCATTAGACCCAGGGTGGACAGGGTAAAGAAAATAGAGGAGAGTAGCGTTGCTTGGTCAGGACCTATTCCCAATATCCCTGGTATGAACATGCTGAAAAGGAGCAACACATAAAACAGGAGGAAGAAGGTAGCCTGCTTTACACCTTTGATCACCGCATAAATAGCCTCAACCAGTAAAATAAACATAACCAACAAGATGATCCACATAATAATATTCATTATGAGTGATTCGTCATCTGAAGCGGCAATTGGTTTAATAAAATAATTATACAATAAACTACCGATGAACAGGAGCAGGGTTGTAAGTAACAGAATGAATGTATACCTGTTGAGCTTACCCGTCCATGGAAGTAATTTCTGTATACCTAAAAATGATTCGGTGTACTTGAACAACCCTAAAATACTGATTGATCCACCCAAAAAGAGAATGGCACGATTGGATTGAAATTGACTGAAGATGTTGGAATTGTTAAGCATGGTGATGAAAGAACCCAAAAAGAAAAACATGAGATAAAGATGTGTGCGCTCTTTGTTGATGAGGAAAATAATTAAATAATATAACATTTGGATCAATAAAATACCGATCATGATATAGTCCGGTAGATATTGTTTGTTGTGGTCATACCATAGTTCAGATTCTTCAAAATGGGCGATCTCAAATTTGTTGAGTGAGGTCGATGAATTTAGGAATGTTCTGTTTGATTTAAACTTAATATAAATGATTAAGGTGTCATTATAGTTGGCATGTATGCGAAAAACATTATATAGACCGGGGACCGTTTTTTGGTCATTTGGAATGTTGCTTCCGGTCATTAGTTTTTTATAATTTTTATGTTCGTCTGGCACATAGACCTCTACATCATCCCATTGTTCAGGCAGCATAAACGAGTGTCGGCTGTTGAGTTTCGCATTGCTCACTACATTCAATTTTGCCCAATAATAGGCTGAAGGCTTGTTAGCTATGAGTTGATATGGAAACTTTGGATTCAGCTTATCCCAGTCATGTAATACATCATTCAGACTGTATTGCTGATGTGGGTCTTCTATAAAATTTAAGGCGCTAAGTACATGGTTTAATCTTCGCGGTTGAAGATAGTTGTGTAAATGAGATATGGAGTCCGGGATGTGATAATACCCGTCCAATTCGAAAAAAGCGCTCATGCCTTGCAGGGTCAAAGACATATGAGTAGGACGCCATCCGTCACTATTTTCCATCCTGGTGCCTTCTAATCGTATATACACTGTTTTAGCCTCGTTGATGTCAAATGCTACATCAAATAAATTGTAATCGTATTTAAAATCTTTTTCATTTGGAGAAAGCGCCAATCCAATTTTGAAATGCTCAACACCTTTGTTTTTTGATACTACATATAAATCTACCTTATCCCAGCTGGATCCCCAATGTTGCCCAATATGAAACAAGTAATGATCTGCCTTCGCAGCACTACCAACGATTTTCAATTTAGCCCAATACACCGCATCTTGGTTAAACAAAGCTTTGGGTGCCTCATACCCAGAGTCTCCTTCTCTGAACTTATACAACTCCTTTCCTGGTTCAACTGTAAAATTGTTTTTGTATTTGTCCAAAAAAGTCGGAGAGCTAATCTCAGTGAAACTTAATTTGCCTTCCCTATCCTCGAGCAATTGAAGTTCATCGAAAATGATGCTATAGTTATTGATGTAATGCTCCCGGTGTGCTATATATGCCAGTCCTTCATCCACGTGATATCCATAAGCAATAGCCAAATTTTGAATCAGGAGTTCATATTGGTCGCGTTGTTTTAAGTCTCCCTTATAATGATATGCTTTGGAGAGCATTTCATAGGCATCTCGAAGGTTAATGGTGTCTTTATTTGATATGGCTTCTGATACCACTTGATCAGCCTGGCTTATAGCCTCATCATACTTTTTATTTTCTAAACTCTTGAAAACGGTTAATAGAGTTTGTTGACGTTTTTCAAAACCTTGTGGTATGGCAGGAGCTCTAAATGTAGAGTCTATGTAATTACTATCTTGGGAGGTCGTTTGAGAAAGACTGAAATGTACACCAGTGATAAGAAATACAAGGGATAATAAATAGTTGATTGCAGCCATCTCTTCTTCGTTATTGTTGTCCAAAACTAAGCTATAATAGGCTCTGGCACTACGTTTGAGTTATCATAAGGTAGCTGGACTTATCAAACGGTTTTGGATCATATTGTATATTGCCTTAGAGGTGTATGAAACCAATAACAGCTTTAATCGTTGAAGACAATGCCTTTATGGCCATTGTTTTGTCTGATTTACTTCAGCATGTTGCTTCAACTATTTCTGTGGTAGGGATCGCCTCTACAGGTAAGGAGGCACTGCGCTTAATCGCTTCCATGAAGCCCAATGTTGTTTTTCTGGATATTGAATTACCGGATATGACAGGTTTTGAATTGCTTAAACAATTAGACCTTATCAGCTTCCAAACTATTTTTACGACATCACACAGTCACTATGCCATTAAAGCTTTTCGATTTAATGCGCTGGATTATTTAGTAAAACCTATTGATGAGACTGAACTTAAAGAAGCCATTCGCAGAATAGGCAGCCCAAAATCTAACAGTGATGTTTCACTGGCCCTAAAAAATCTTGAAACAAAAACGGTTGACGATCAAAAGTTGGTGTTGCCTACTCAGTCAGGAACATTACGGTTTGCCTTAAAACAAATTACACACATTGAAGGTGAGCGGAATTACAGTTATATCAACGTATCAAACGGTTCACGAGAGTTGTCTTCTAAAAATTTAGCCTACTTTGAAGACATCCTCATTGAGAAAGGATTTTTCAGGAGCCATCGTTCGTATTTGGTGAATCGATACCATATTGAGGCATTAAGAGATGATCATTTTGTTTTAAAAAATGGAATTGAAATTCCAATTTCGAGGCGAAAGAAAACAGAAGCTAAAACTTGGTTTTTTAGCACACCATAAAATAACACAAATAATCAAGCAAATAAAACCGAAGTAAAACAAGGTTTCATCTCTTAGTTATTGTTTGACCTTATACCGAAATTGGTTTCTTCCGTTATGCAGGTATACTCCACAAACAAAAGATCGTTTACTTCCATCTTTGGATATAAATTACTCTCTTTTATTAAGGTACAGGGTTGACCATTTTACTTATTATAATCAAAAGGTTCAAAAATGATTGGTATAATAGTGTTGCCATTAACGGAATGCATTGCAGGTAAACAATGGAATCCCCCGTCCAGGAATAATTGGATAAAGAAATAGCCTGTAGCCGTCCATGAAGTTCTGCTGTATAAGTGAATCTATTGCTATGAGATTGCCATAAAGTAAGATGCTTCACTCCCACCATTCCGGGATTGTTTTATTTTATTTACTTTCCGAAAGGTTGGCACCGATAATTGTTGTGTTAGGCAAGTCCGCGTCGCTCAGAATTGCCTCAGCGTTTAAACCTGCAAGTTCTATTTTCTTATTCGTGCTTATCTCAATATTATGAGTTACTCAATTCTTGAATGACCTATCTATGAACCACACTTGTTAAGGTTACATTTTAGAATACGTCCATTCTTTTTTACCGTTTGGCGTGTCAACAGAAAGTACTAATGCCTTGCCATTGCCAGAGACAATTCCAATCAATGGATCCTGATCTTTAATGGCTATTTTGACTGTATTTCCTGATTGCGTCCAGGTACTATTGGTTGTGGTCGTTTTGCCTTCAGAAGTTATTGTTTCAATAAGGGTATGGTCGGAATGAAAATCATCAGTGGCATCTACTCTGGGCATATCCATAATATCTTTCAAATGTCCGTGTGATTTGGCAACAGTTTCGGCATCAAAATAATTCTTACCTGATACCTGCTTCCATTTACCCACTACAGATTGGGCCTCACAAGTGGCCAGTTGAAAAAGAAACGCTACAATTAATGTAAAAATGGGAAATGCTTTCCGCAGAAGAGCATCGAATGAATGAGAATATTTCATTTTTTTATTTTTTTTTAAGGATGGAAATTTAATATTTTTTCAACTAACAAGCAGTTAATTTGCAGTATAAAGATACTCTAAGCGAAGAGTCTATTAGCATTAATATTTGCTTGTTTAAGAATTACCTTTAATAATCCAAACCGCAGAAATTAAAATCCTAAACTCTATGCCTGTGGATTAATTAATCATTTCACCTTTACTATTGGGATGAATTCCATTTTCTAAGATTTTTGTATTGCGGTTTGTGTCAATCAAATCAACAGATTATGTCGAGAAATCAATCAGCACAAGTCGCGGTATCTATTAAATTGCTAAATAGATAAACACACCTCCGCTAAACTATAGACGGGCATGAAGTCAAAAAGTCCGAACTGCACGCACATAGTTTGTGTCGACCTTAAGGTAGAAGCCCTGGCCACCACTGACGAAGTACTGCCCCCAGGCGTGGTTTAAATCGATCTCGCTGGAATTCCAATAGGCGCTATTAGCAAAACCACCAATTGCAACACGATTTATAAAAAGTTTATTCAATTCGTCCTTACTCGGTAAGTACCAATCACTATAGCTCCCCAATACCAAATCATAGCAGATGCGGGCAGCTATTCCAACTATGCCACACCCATTTACAATATCTATGGTATTTTGATTCCCTGTCCCAAGAGCTATGCCATCAGCTCCTGGAATATCTAACCCATAACATCCCCATTGGGTTCCTGAACTTTGGTCGGTTGCTGCGGCTATAAGACCATGAACCTGTCCTGCAATGTAACCGGGATCACCAGGTTGTAAGATATATGCCACTTTTCCACCGCCATAGTTATCTCCTACTGCTAAGGATAAAGGTGCCCCTCCAGCCAAATTTCTCCATTCCGTTCCCGCATAAAACTCAGGCTCACCCCCTGTTGTTCCGCAATTGGTACAATAGATTATTAACCCTTGTGCAGGTGTGGCAATAGCATTACGCTGTACCAGGGTCATCCGAGGAGGAAGAAACCCCTGCGAGGTAGATGTCACATCCAATGCAGCAGACGAAGCAGGACTCACGGTGCCAATACCTACCTGCGCAAAGCCACAGATATGAAAAGCATATAGTATACAAGTAAGGCTGAAATGTTTCAATTTGCAACTAGATTTTAAACTTGTTAACTGTAAGATAAATATTCTTTACCCATGAACTATAAGGATTACTCTCCGGCTGCATCCTTATTTATACTTTACGTAAAATCTTGTCCATCTTTTTACCTTTCGCTAATTCGTCCACAAGCTTGTCCAAATATCTTGTTTGTTGAGTCAATGGATTTGTGAGTTCTTCGATTCTGTAACCACAAATTACTCCTGTGATGAGATGAGCATTAGTATTCAATTTTGCTTTCCTGAAGAATGCTTCAAATGTCGCTTTTTCATCAATCAACTCTTGTAGTTTTTTAATATCAAAGCCGGTCAACCACTGGATTACCTGGTGCAATTCATCTTTTGTCCTCCCTTTACGCTCTATTTTTTTGATATAGAGTGGATAAACCGTTGCAAATGTCATCTTTGCAATTCGCTCGTCATGTTCGGGTGTTGTTTTCATAATTTACTTTTCAAACTCTTTTAATGTCTTATCAATCAAGTTTTCAATCTCTATAAATTTTTCAGCAAATCGCAGTATAATTTTTTCGAGGTTTCCCTCATCAAATTCTGTCCAGCCTTCCATTAATGTCAACGGTCCAAATTTAATACTTACATTTTCCCACTTGCTTTGAAATTTTTTAAACAGCTTTCTGAACCTCTCTGCAAATTCTCTGCTCAAAATGGAATAGCCCTTCAGTTTTCTAAGTTTTAATGCATGAATATTATAATATACTCTGTTCTCTTGTAATGTCTTTTTATTTACCCAAACCGAGAAGAAAATTCTTGCTTCCGCATTTAATGGATTATTTATATCATTTGTCCATTCTCGCTTGTATAACTTCAGATAAACAGAATCCATTACAATACCAACAGAAATTTCAAGTCCTTTTTGGACTAACAGGTTTCTGTCCAGAGCATCAGCAGATTTTTTAAATTTACCTAAATAATGTTCAAACTCCATATTTCTTAAGAATTTATTCTAATTGTTCAGTGTTTTCGATTCTTGTTTTAAAATGACCGATTATTATAAGGTCGTTGATTGCTACTTGCTGTCTGGCTCGTCAAGGAATCGCAGGGCTGTTGAGGTGAAAGGAACCGTGGCTTCATAAATAGGTACATGGTCGCCTCCGGGGATAATCCATAACGCTGCATTCGGTATAGCCCGGTAGATGCTTACAGGAATTTCAACCGGAAATAAATTGTCACGATCACCATGCACCACGAGTGTACGAGCTGTAATGGTTGATAAAATTTGGTCAGTGAAATTCATATCATCATAGTTTCCATGTAAAGCATTGAACTGTGTAATGAGTTGATGAATCTGTTCGTCACCACGTTTTGCGCACTCCCGATACATTTCCTGTACATGTTGGGGCATGTTGACAAACGAAGCTCTGCGCATTATCTCCCTTGCCTGATCGGGGAAATAGGAAGTTGCACTAATTAATACCATCGAGTCGATGCGCCCAGGGTGGCTTGTTGCCATGTGAAGTAATATCATTCCGCCAGTACTGATACCCATCGCCGAGAAGTGATCAATTCCTAAATTTTCTAGCAAGAGGAACACATCATTAGCCGCTTCCCGATGTGTGAACTTATTTTCGGGATTGGTGGAGTTCCCATGGCCGCGCAGATCCACAACGATTAGGCGATGGTGTTCTGAAAGTTTAGTGACAAAGGGATGCCAGTTCTGCACACAACCACCAAACCCATGCAAGAGTACCAGCGGTTTTCCTTCTCCGTATTCCTCATAATATATCTCTATGTCATTAATTTGAATGGTATGCCCGCGAGTTCTCGTCATGTTCAGGTGCTGTTTTCATTGCTTATGCTTTAATTTATTTTGTCATTATAGTCGTGTTTATATTATCGTGTTCTGTTGTCTTTTAAAACAGCCTTTAGCGATCATAACAACATGGCGGCAAATATGAAACCAAGGTATACTGCTCAGCAAAAATTATTCATAAGTCTCAACCAGCTGAGAATTTTATGTGTTCTCAAATCCAAATCGTATTGCCTCTTCCAGAACAGCAATGTTTATATCCTTCAGCGCTTTGAACTTAATGCAATACCCGGTTACACTTGCCTTGCCTAGCTTTTTTCCATATGCCTCAACCAGGTATTTCTTGTCTTCTATGCCAAGGATATAGACTGAGATTCCGGTTGTATTTGCGCTCATGCCAATTTGATAAAACTCTCTTTCTGCTCCATCAGCATATTTTATGGTATACAATCCATATCCTATATTAGGATTAGAAACGGTTTTATTTTCACTGTTTTTACCATCCAGGAACCATAATTTACTTCCTCGCTTTACACTCAGAATGATGTCGTGTAACGCTTGCATGTCTCGGCGTTTTGCTTCAGGTTGGCTGGCAATATACTCCTTGATTTGTTCTTTTACGTTCATATAAAATATAGTATTATTTGTTGACTACTCTTGTCGGATTTTCATTTCCATACCTCCTGGTAGTTGTCTTCAAAGTTAAAACTTTGTAAGACATTGCGCTGTCAGAGGCTTTTGTTTTCGGCTATCGCATTCGCTCGGAATTACTCCGAAATTCTAATTCCTTTTGTTTGGTAATTAATCTTGTTCTATTGCCTAATTAAATATAATCTGGTCCTCGGTATCATCATCAACTAAGAATTTTTTGTTCATGCAGTTGGTATGTATATGGTGAATTTTGAACCTATATTGGGCTTGCCTTCTGCGATAATAAAACCGTTGTGATTGGTTACAATTTTTTTTGCAATTGCTAAACCAATACCTGTTCCGGAATATTCATTCTTGTGATGAAGTCGCTGAAAGAGCTCAAAGATTTTATTTGCATATTCTTTTTCAAAACCAATTCCATTGTCGGCAATTTCTATTGCGTGATATTCTTTTTGACTATTTGCTGACGGATGCTCAATTATTTTTCCTTCAACAATGGATGATGTAATTTTGATATGTGGCTTAGCCTCTGATCGGCTGTATTTAATGGCATTGTCAATAAGATTTGTAAAGAGTTGCGCAATTTGTACACGCGCTCCATTTATTACCGGAAGATTTTCGTGTTCAATAATTGCCTGGCTTTCAAGAATTTTTTCCTCCAGGTCGATTTCTGATTCTGTAACAATGACATTCAAATCGCATGGTTCAAACAGTGGTTCAGCAGTATTTACACTGGAAAAATCAAGCAACGATTCAATGAGATTTTGCATTCGCTCTGCTGCTGCTATGATGCGATTGAAATAATCCTGTGTCTTGTCTGAAAAATTGTCCCTTTGAAGAATAAGTTTGCTGAACGTCTGAATTTTCCGCAGGGGTTCTTTCAAATCGTGGCTGGCAATATAATTGAATGAAGCAAGTTCGGCATTGGTGAGTTCAAGTTCAAGATTTTTTGTTCTTAATTCTTCAGCAGCCGCAACGTCTTTGCTTACATCCTGCACTGTACCTATGAGGATAAGGTTATTGTATTCTCCTGTAAAATTACCGCTGGAACGGAGATGTTTTATTTTTCCAGTTTTGCTTATAATGCGGTAAGGTGTTTCTACCAACACACCTGTTTGCATGGTTTGCTCGCCATTGGTTATTACCTGTTGCAAATCATCCGGGTGTATAAATGATAAAAATTTTTCAAACGAAGGAATAAACTCCTTTGGCTCACAATCTAATAAACGGAATAAGTTATCAGAATATTCCAATGCACCGGTAGAAATGTTCCATCTATAACTTCCGAATTGGGCAATCCTTTCAGCAAGCTCAAAGGTTTGGTTTTGCAATTGCAATTGTTCAGTTCGTTTCTCAACTTCTATTTCTAATTCTTCAGTAAATTTTTTTTGCTCCTCAATTTCTGTGCTGCTACCTATCCATCCTATTATGCTTCCCTGCTCATCTTTTTGTGCAATTCCATGACTTAAATGCCATCGGTAAGAACCATCATGATGGCGGACACGTTTTTCAATTTTAAAATCTTCTCCTGTTTTAATGTTGCGATGCCATTGCACTAATTCTCTTTCAAGGTCATCGGGAAAAATAATTGCATACCAGCCGTGACCTTTTAATTCTTCAAAAGCTAACCCCGTGTAATCGAGAAAATATTGGTTGAAGAAATTTTTATTGCCATCTGGTGTTGCCGTCCAAATCATGTGGGGAATGCTTCCGGATAGCATTCTGAATTTAGCTTCACTTTCTTCAATTTGCTTTTTGGATACCACCTGCCTGGTTACATCGGATGCTACTACTAGTACCCCTGATATTTTCCCATCCTCTTCCCTGTAGGGTTGATAAGTGAAATTGAAATAAATGGTTTCTTTTGTTCCATCCGAACGATTGAATAATACAGGGGTTTCAATTCCCTTAATTATTTTATCATTGAAATAAACATCCTGCAGCATATCAAAAAATCCCTGTTCTTTCATTTCAGGAAGTATTTCCAAGAAGGGTTTTCCAAGGGCATTTTTGTCCACACCCCATATCTTAAAAAGGGGTTCATTGGCAATTTCGAGCACCATGTTTTCTCCTTTTAAAATCAGGATAGGGTCAAGTGATTGTTCCAAAACAAAACGAAATCGATGTTCGCTGTCTTCAATTTTCTTACTGGCGGTTACCTGGGCGGTTACATCAATAGCGACAGCCATAATGCCGGAAATTATACCATCAGCTTCTATAAACGGTGCATAAACAAAATTTACATATACCAGTTCTACTACTCCGTTTCGTTGAAGATTTATTGGGACTCGATCTGCAGAATAGGTTTTTCCTGTTGTATACACTTCCTGCAGAATGGCTTCAAAGCCCTGATCTTTTGCCTCAGTCAAGCCTTCAAAAATTGGTTTATTCAATACCTCACTTGCAGGCTTACCCCACAGCTCAAACATTCTGTCATTTGCGAGATCAACAATAAAATTCTCTCCTTTAAAAAGACACATAGCAACCGGAGCACGTGAAATTGTGTTTTTTAAATTTTCTTCGTTTTTTTGAATGACGAGTTTGGCAAGACTAACTTCTGTTAAACTTTCTTTTAATGCTTTGACAGCTTTGACTTTTTCAGTGGTTTCAATTACAGTAACCAGTACGCCAGCTACTTCACCATTTTCAAGCCGGATAGGACTATAAGAGAAATCAAAAACACATTCTTCTAAAAATCCATTCCTGTCCAGGTGCAAAATAAAGTCGGGAAAGCCAACCGGAGTTCCCTCCATCACACCTTCAAACATTGGCCCAATGGTAGTCCATATTTCTTCAAAGGTTTTCCGCGTGCTGATGCCCAATGCCTGCGGATGTTTTGTGGCACCAAGAATAGGACGGTAACCATCGTTATACAATTGAATATATTCGTTGCCCCAGGCTATGTACATACCAAAAGGACAATCAAGCATAATACGTACTGCAATACGCAAACTTTGAGGCCATGTATCAGGACTGCCAACGGAAGTCTTTGACCAATCATACGAACGGATGAGTGCTCCCATGTGGCCTCCGCCAGCAAGAAACGCAGGTAATATTTTATTTTCCACTTTCATGATTCATTACTGAATGCACTAGTTCAACGACCGATTTTGATGTGGGTTATATGCCGGCAGGACTTGTTTGCAAAAGTCTTTGTAACCGTTTCCAAAGTTAAGATTATTCCTTCATCCACCAATGCTTAGTGCGAGGCTGAAACGGTAAGCAAAGAGGGCGATCTCCAAAAATCACACATACGAAGACTGTTTCATCGATTAGCATCTGATGCTATTTGGGAGGTTCACTCAAAGGCTGCATTAGAACCTGATAAAAGTAGGAGCCATTATCAGTAGTATCTATAGAGTCTTTGAATATCTTTACGATGTCTTCATCGCTGGATTGCCCAATCGGTTTTTTAAATAAATAAAATGTCAATTCAATATCACTAGCGTCTCCAGGAATAAGAGTGGTTAAAGGGAATACGTAATGAATATGTTCATTCGCTTTTACTGTATGTTGGGGTTCGCCATCTGATGAAAAAATATTTTTTCCATATTCTCCATCTTCTTTTCCTTTAGCATGTGCTGAAAGTCTTCCAGCTGAAGTAATCTCTAAATCAACATGAATTTCTTTAGGATTTTCGGCAGTAGGTATAAACCACCAGCGTTCTAATTGGATTTGATTAAATAGAGGTTTCCGCTGTTCCATTTGTGCAGTATATTTCCTGAGGGAACTCGCTTTATCAATCTTATTAAATAGTAACAGACCAATACCAATGAGAGTTACCGAAATAATTGCAGTATAAATATGAATTTGAAATAATTTTAAATGATGAAAGTAGCGTACAGCAAAAGAGCTAAGGATAATATGAATAGCCAGAAAAATTAAATATGACCCAATAAATAAACCACGAAAGTCTAGTGCAATCCAATCATTTCCTCTGCCTTTCAGCGAAATAGTATCCAGAATATAAACCGGGATGGCTAAAAGAAGCAGGATTGAACAAAAAATGATATGATTACGTAACATAATGATGCAAAATAGCTATTATAAATGTTTGTAGTCTATGTGCCAAAAAGTATTCCAGTTAAAAGAAAAATAAGTCCTGAATTGCTTACCACTACTCCCAAAATGTGAAATTTTCCACATTGGTCTCGTAGTTGTTCCCAATTTTTTGGCAGTGTGGTTTCAGTCCATGTCAAAACTTATTTGACATAGGTACTTCAATGGTCATCGTTACAATAAGTGCACTAAGAAATAGCACAAATCCAATAAGGTTAAAATAAAATGTCATCCTAAGGTTATGGTATAATCCTATCAGAACAAAAATTGATGTCAATAAAGAAAGTTGGTTGCTGAACTCACTTTTCACACTTCACTTTGGTTGCTGAGATGTAGCACCAGGTTTTGGATAGCAGGCGCTGCACTGAGCTTGTCGAATGTGTCGAAACACACTTTTCACTTTTCACTTTTATAATCCGGATCCATTTCAGGTGTTCTCAACCCCGCCACTTCATCAGCCATCAGAATGAATACATTCCAGCATAGACCTCTTGTTGAAGGCCACCAGCTATCGGTTGTAGTCCATTTGGTGGGTATGAATTCCTTACTAAACGGCCATTTTGGATTAAGATAAATTTCTGCCCAAATCCTATTGTCCATCAGCTTGTTTGCTTTCGTCCAGCCATGCTTTAGTCCAACCACATAAGCGCAGTACTCCGCTCTAAACCAACTACCACCATTGTAATAGTATCCATCACTTTTCCCGTCGCTATAATTTTCTTCTCCGAATTTTTCAAATGGTTGATAATCTCCACTTAGATAGGCGTATCCCGGATGTTCTTTGATCAGTCTGACACATATGGGTGCCGTCGTTCCAAATTCCGGGTGTGGAGAATTAGGTACCTTATTGAGAATCGGTATTTGATCCAAATGATGTTGAACCATTTCATCCGTTAGCATTGGCCGGTGAAATAACCATAAAGAAAAGAATTCAGGTTCCAGATCGGTCAACGTAATAACATCAGGAAAATTCCGGTCAAAGAGTAAATGTTGTCGTCCGACATCGTAAAAATTCCGGTATTCCTGTTCGGCTTTTTGAATGTAGGATTTCGAAATAGAAAATCCTAATTCTTTGATGGTGCGTAGCGCTATTGCCAGCATGCCCTGGTTGACTCCGAGACGATCTGTTGGTGGGTTGAAATCAACGATGTCCACCTGACTCAACGAAAAGTGAGATGTGCATTTGCCATCTCTGTCCGGATCCAATTCACGCAACACATAATCTACTGCTTTCTTTATTTTTGCCTGAGGAAGGGTTATGCCGAAGCGACGTTTATTCATCATCGCCCAAATGAGCCATTCAATGGTGGCTTCATTATCTTTTGCTTCAACAGATCCCATGCGTGGAGTGATGATCGTGCCGATCCCACCGGCTGCCGTTTGTGTTTTTCCCCATTGGTCCCACAGCTTTAGATTTAATTCCTTGTTGTAGGTAGCTATTGTTGAAAAAAAACAATCCCGATTGTACATGTCCGGTGCATAATTCATGTTGGGTACATTGAACGGACTAAAGTCATTGACATCGGTGATCCAGGTGAGCATATTAAAATTAGCGTACACCATTTTTTCAATCTGCGATCCTTCGAATCCCATTGCTTCAGCCAATAAGGATTGAGATGAGATCATAAATTGCTGATGGGATGTCCATGGTTCAGCAAAAATGTAAGTCGTCTTCTCCACTTTTTCTCCAATAGGCAGAATATTGTACGGTTCCTTCTTTGGTTGGTGTTCAATGATTTGCAAATTCTTGATCTGAAGCGTAAATGTTTTGTCGGATTGTGAGCCAATAAACATCGACACAGCATCATGTTCGATATAGGGAACCAGAATGCTTCCTTTAAAAAGTGTCCATTCATCATTCGAAGTCGGAAACTGATCAATATATTTTATTCCATCTTCAAGCTCAATTGTTTTTTGTCCATTCTTCATCCTGAAAAACTTCAGGGCTACCGGTGTATTTCCTTTACATAAAAAAGAAATCGTATAGACGTGCTGATCCGCCAATGGAGCGATAAATTCTATGCCTGCTTTTTTATCGCCATGACTGTTGATGGTGATGAGATTATTTTCTCTTTTCACTTCAACATTTCCCACTCGCTGATATTGATCCGGCAAGGGCATCAGTGTTTGTTCCCCTTCATCAATATTGTATAACTCCCCAAATGTTTGTTTGACGTAGTCATCATGATTTACCCTTTCCTCCAGGTTAGCAACAGAGAATAACTCAGGATCTGGCAAAAGGCGCATCCCTACGAATCCGCCGCCACGGCCGCTAAACCTTCGACGTGTATTCCTGGTATACTGATTTTTATAACCGGCATCGGTCAGAAAACCAACTACAGTATTCTCGGGTGTGATGAAGCCGGCCGCAGGAAACATTTCATGCACAAAGCCACCAGGGAAAGAATCATATTCAAAAGTAATATATCGTTTAGGTATTGCTACAGGCTTTGCTGATTGCTCCAGCATATAGAGCATGTCCGGCATACAGGGTTGAAACAATTCGATTGTTTTTTTGATCACATGAGCATTCACCACGTGGTAGATGACTTTGATGGTTAAGTTAGCATCAAATTCATTGATATAGGATACCCTTTGTAAGGTGATACTATCTGCATTGCCTGACCAGGTCTGACCTGTCCATTGTGGCAAGTTGGCCGTAGTGCTCAGGTCAGTATTATACAATTGAAGAGAGAATTCTTCCGTTTGCGTCACCAGCTTTTGGGGACCATCATAAAGATCGATGTGAAATCCAGCTATACTATCACCTGCAACTTTGAGATTAAGTTGCTGACTATGGAGTAGGGAAGTTGAAAAGAGAAGAGATATGAAAAACAAAAAAACAGGGATGCCTGCTTTGGAATGGTACATACAACAACATTTGAGGGATGAAGGTAAGGTTTAATCATTGCAAGAGTTTCGCACCAAGAATTTGTTCTGTTGATAAATTCTACATTCTCTCCAAACGAGCTTGCATTAGAGCGATCACTATTCCATCTGACGCTTCAAAAACAAACCCGGGTATTGATGTGTACTTTTCTTTTCCTCAAAAACAATTTTTCCATTCACCCAAACCTTAAGTATGCCATCGGACAAAGCAGATGGATTTTGAATAGTGGCATTGTCTTGTACAGTAATAGGGTCCAGAAGAACAAGATCAGCATAAAATCCGGGTGCTATCACTCCCCGATTTGCAATACCGGTGTGTTCTGCTGCAAGCGATGTCATTTTATAGATAGCATTTTCAAGCGACATGATCTTTTTGTTCCGTACATAGTTTGCAAGTACTCTTGTAAATGCACCATATCCGCGGGGATGTTTACCACCGTCCCAACCATCTGTGCAAATATTGGTATTGGCCCATGACAAAAAATTCATGATATCACTATCGCTCATAGATTTGGCAATGATGCTTTGCACATTTGTTGCTTCTGGATTTTTCTTTTCATACTCATCCACCAGAGCTATAAGGCTGATGATCGTTTGGGCTGGTGTTTCATGCCGCATGGTTGCAATTTCTGTGATGGTTTTACCTTCATAGGTCGTATTTGGTGCGAAAGGGAGTACGAATGAGGCTGAAGGGTCAAGCGTTTCATTGACTGCAAACTCAGCACTTTCAATATTAGTAAAATCAGTTTTAGGAAATAACACTCTGAGCGTGCTTGACCAATATTCATAGGGGTAACAATCTGCCGTGATGTTGATGCCTTCCAGCCTGGCCTGTTCTAAATGCCCCAGGATAAGAGATGCTGTGCCCCAGTCTTTTTTTAGTGCTATTTTAATATGGGATATCTGGACCGGAAGTTTGGCTATACGACCGATATTGATTGTTTCCTCTATTGCTTCTGAAAGACCGACATCTTCACTACGCATGTGACTGATGTAACGGCCATGATACATTGCAGCCGTTTTGGCCAGATCAATCACTTCTTCATGCGAAGAAAAATGAGCCTCTTCATATTCAAGACCCGTCGACAATCCGAGCGATCCCTTTTGCATCTCAGAGGCGAGTATGATTTTCATTGCGTCCAGTTCCTGTGTGTTTGAAGTACGATGCAAGTTGCCATCTTTCATCACTATTTCTCTCAGACTTGACTGGCCTGTGTAGCTACCAAGATTTACAGCAATTGGATTTAGCCTGATCGATGCTGCTATGCTGTCCATCGACGTACTGTAGCCATCCTGACCAACTATAACTGTTGTCACACCTTGATTTAAAGCAGCTATAGCTTCCGGCTTCAGAAATAATGACCTGTCAAGATGACTATGTGTATCAATGAAACCGGGCGCCAGTACTTTGCCACCTCCATCAATAACCGTTTCTCCGGGCTTAGGTGTTAAGTCCCCAACATCTTCAATCTTGTTGTCATTTATTCGGACAGACACCTTTCTGGCAGGTGTGTTTGTACCATCGATGACTACCACATTTGTTATCAGTTGGAAAACATGAGCCTCATTATCAGCAGTTGATATTTCCTGTGAAAAGGCAACCGAATAAATTGCCAAAATGAACAGGACAGGTAAATAAAATCTCTTCATCATAATTTTTTTAAGAATTAAAATTTAAGATAAAGAGAAAAAACAAACTTTGTTGTATGCACGAATCTTCAGAAGGCTGTTGCACCGTTTAGCGGTTGGTTTCTATTTTCTGTCAGCTTCGTAATTCAATTCAGTTACTCCGCAAGTAAATGATCTGGTATTCAATAGGTTTAGTTTTATTTTGTCTTTGATGTCTGTAAACAATGGAATACCTCGTCCAAGAATAATTGGATTAACAAAAAGCCAGTAGCCGTCAATTAAGCCCAGTTGGATCAGTGAATGAGTTGCTGTCGGGCTGCCAAAAAGCAGGATCTCGCTACCTGCCTGTTGTTTTATTTCATTTATTCTGTCCGAAAGATTGTCGCTGATAATTGTTGTGTTAGGCAAATCCGCGTCTTTCATTGTTTTGGATAAAACAATTTTGTGAGCTTTGTTATACCACTTTGAATGATCAATGTCGTGCTTGCTCGCATCCGGCTCGTCTCCTGCTGCAGGCCAGTAACTTTCCATCATCTCATAAGTTACCCGTCCATATAATGCAGTGTCGGTTTCGCCTATCCGCTTACCGACATGATCAAAAATTTCTTCATCAACTTTAATCCAGTTCATTTCTCCCTTCGGTCCTGCTACAAAACCGTCAAGCGAAATATGCATAAATGAAATTAATTTTCTCATATATATCTTCTTTTTATGATTATCTATGGATTGTTACTTTCCCCAAGGAATCGCAGGACTGTCGAGGTAAATGGAATATCGGAATCAATCCCCAATTTTCCAAGCAAGATGAACACGTCGGTAGCTGCTCCGCCGTGTATGAACGTATTCTCGGGATTGGTGGAGTGACCATGGCCTCGCCTATCCACGACGATCAGTCGATGGTCCTCTAAGAGTCCGGCGATAAATGGATACCAATTTTGTACACAACCGCCAAACCCATGCAAAAGTAACAGGGGCCTTCCGGCGCCGTACTCCTCGTAGTACATCTCAATGTTTTTGATTTGTACAGTATACCCTTGAATGGCTGTCCGTTTTGGAGCGTACGGCGTTGTCATATGATTTCAGTCTTATGTCGAGTTTTTTTGTAGCTCATATAAACGTTGTATGCCCAACTGAGCGAGGTAACAGCCATCAAAGTAAATCCAATATTTGTGATGATTCCGGAAATTCTTTTGAAAAATCGGGTGAATATATCGTTAAACCCAGTACCAGCACATTTTGAAAGTCCTGTAAAGTTTTTTGCCCTGCATTAGCAAATAGCATGATAGCAGTTCGGGCTATTTTGTACTCCTCCTTATATGGAAAAGTTTTAATACAAAATAGAATATCGTCGGTGATTTATCTTAGTTATTGGGAATAAAAATATCGAACGTCGTTCCTTTTGTTAACTCACTCGTGACGGTGATGATGCCGTGATGATTCTCCACTATTTTTTTTACTATAGCCAGACCGATACCTGTGCCTTCGTATATTTCTTTGTTGTGAAGCTTTTGGAACAAGCCAAAAATTCGTTCGTTAAAACGGGGTTCGAAGCCGATGCCATTGTCTTTGATCATGATATGGCAGTAATTTTTTTCAGGTGAAAGTTTTTCGTTTTTTAAATAACTGCCTTTAACAATACTGCTCTTTACAAGTATTATTGGGGGAATCTCCGGATTCGAAAATTTAAGCGCATTACTTATTAGATTATAAATGAGCTGGCGAAACTGAAACGGGATTATATTTGCCAGGCACAGTTCGGAAGATTCGATGAATGCATTCTTTTCCTGAATGGTGTCCTTAAGTTCAGTTTTTACTTCTTCTACAATTGGAGCAAGTTCAGTGTTTTCAAATTTATGATCTGTATTGTTGATCCTGGAAAAGGCAAGCAAATCATCAATTAGCTGTTGCATTCTCTCTGCTGCTGATTGAATTCTTTGAAAATGATATTTACCGATCTCAGATAGGTTTTCATTTTCATTTTCAAGAATCATCGAAACGAAGGTTTGTATTTTTCGCAACGGTTCCTGCAAATCGTGACTTGATATATATGTGAATGCCAACAATTCTTTGTTAGCAATACTTAACTCTGCGGCACGTTTTTCTTTCTCTTCGTTTTGAAAGGCAAGTTCTTTATTGGCAATGATCAGCTCTGCTGCTCTTTTTTCTTTCTCAGCATTTTGAAACGCCAGTTCCTTATTGGCAATAATAAGCTCTGCCGCCCGTTTTTCCTTTTCCTCATTTTGAAACGCCAGTTCCTTATTAGCTATGCCAAGCTCTGCTGCTCTTTTTTCTTTTTCTTCATTTTGAAAGGCAAGTTCCCTATTGGCAATACTCAATTCTGCTGCCCTTTTTTCTTTCTCATCGTTTTGAAATGCAAGTTCCTTGTTGGCAATACCTAACTCAGCAGCCCGTTTTTCTTTTTCAGCATTTTGAAAGACTAGTTCTTTGTTGGCAATTCCAAGTTCCGCAGCCCGTTTTTCTTTCTCATCGTTTTGAAAAGCCAGTTCCTTGTTTGCTATACCAAGTTCTGCTGCTCTTTTTTCTTTTTCTTCATTTTGAAAGGCAAGTTCCCTATTGGCAA
>JBDUDG010000146.1:0-7438 GCA_040003045.1 Saprospiraceae bacterium
TATTCGTGCTCTCTCCCCTGCTCCTTTCCTTTCTGAACAGCCTTATCTAATGCATCATCTTCTGCATTTCGCTTATTTATTGATCTGACAGGAGGAGGCGTAGGCTGCCCCGCATCGACCCAGGCAGTGTACCATGCATCTCCCACAGCATGCACAGCTACTCTGAAACGATCTTCCACCATTTTATCCATCGCAAGATGATAAGCCTTTGCATAATCCGCACATTGCATCCGCACATTTTGATTGAGCCGGTCTTCCATGCAATACTGTTTGTCACTGGGATAGGTCAAGCTCAGTTCTTTTTCAATGCTCAGCACTTTATCAACTTCCTTGTGACTACTTAAGACGAGGTCCCAAAAAAATGTAACGGGATTGTCAATATAAGTTGCTGTACCCACGACCATATCAAATTCATCAATCGCAAATAATTCAGGAATGCGGCTTTCCCAAAAACCATGTATGCCCACCTGGTTAGTCAATTGCCCATTGTAATTTGCTGTGGTGTGTAAAGGAACACAAGCATCCGCTACATAATGACCCATCTCTGCCGAAGTACGCAGAATGGATTCAAGGTCACCTTTTTTAAAAGCATTCGTAAGCCTTCGTTGCATAGTCTGCAAATGATAAGGAACAATACCATGTTCACTGAAAACATCATGGAGATATATGACAGGATTACCATTACACTTCATCTCAGGAAATATCATCGCAAGACTGTCACAAGAAATAGTGGCCACATCTTCATAATACTGCCTGAGATAATGATTTTTGACCAGTTCCAAACGATTTGAATAATCCGCCACACTATCACTCCACATTTCATGTGGAATAGGTCGTACATAGTAAGTGGTATCGTCTTTATTGATCGAATAAGCCACCATGTTCAATGCAAGAATATGATCCCAGTAGCGAGGTATATGATCAAAATTTTTGTCACCCCAGCGATCTAAATCAATGAAATGACGTACTGCCTCATGTTTAGTGGCATATCTTCTTTTGTCAGGATCCACAGCATGTTCAGACAGATAATCAATATACGGTTTGTACCAACCGATCATTTCTGTTGGGAGAGTATATACAGCAACCCTGTTGATCAGCGTATGTCCGAAAAAGCCCCAATCAGAAGCAGTAAGTGTCAGGAATATATATAGCCATGCATTGATCATTGTTCAAAGAAATAATCATAGGACCTAAAAGCTCCTTTCATCACTTCATGCTGTCCGATCATGAAGTCATGATTGGCATAATTGATAAAGTACCTGTTGATTTTAGGAGAAAACTCCGAAGTGCTCGGAAGGCCTGCCGGAAAGAACCGCAGCGAGGATGTACTGTCTTTGTAAATGATCTTCATGTCCATAAACGGGGTCAGCAACAGGATTGAATCTTTTTCTTTGGCATCATTCAGGATATCCTCACATGCCAGTTGACTCAGTGTCGTAAGATAAGAACGAATCCGGTTAGATACAGCACCTTTCTTTCTGGACGTAGTGGTATACATTGGGACCACACCATATTCACCACCATTCCTATAGATTACAAATGAATGTTCATGTTGATGTGGATAATCAACTTTTAGTGTATCGATGGCAGCGTTATTTTCCATCCAGAAATGAACATCCCGCCAATCGGAGGCTTGCAAAGAATATCTTGCCCTGAGTCCTCCTTCAAAACCGGGATCAACTAAGCAATAAGGTTGACTCCTGCCTTCCTTTAAAAAGAAAGTGCCCCTTTCATCCTGCGTTACGCCACCAACATAATAATTCAATAATTCCTTTCCGGCCCGATCTAATACTTCAACATGGATTCCATTCACCGCAATGGAGGTCATGATATCTTCCGTTGCAGCTTTGTTGGGAATATGATCCAGATGTTGTCTGTTGATTCCTTTTAGAAGATGATCTACACTGGTCTGGCGTGCTATGTGTGTATCGTTGATGGTCCAGTGGTCACCCACACGTTTAAGATCCGAGCGATCTCCTGATTTATTGGTGATAATGATGCGGGCAATCGTATTGATATCACTTACGGCAAAATTGCTTTCCGTCCGGTCAATATTAGCTGTGGTATCTTTTTTTGATTTAGAGAAAAGGAAAACAAGACCAGCTACGATGATCAGCACTATGACGAGTATAAAATTTCGATTCATAATTTTATTTAATAATCAAAGTCATCCCAAATTAACCCTGGCTCACAGGTCTTCCATATTTCCTCTTCCTGATCACATTGTAAAGAATCCCAAAAAGGAATACAAGGAATAAAGGCCCCAATATATTAAGCAATTGCCAACGCATACTCTCTTTCCTTGCTTTTACACTATCCAGCAAACGCAGTTTTACATCTTTCAACCTTGCCTCCAACACGCCTGACTCATCAAGCATATACTCGAGTGAATTGAGAAGAAAATCTCTGTTACCTGTAAATGTAGTGTTCTCATACTTGTTAAATCCTAATGGCGCTGGATCACCTGAATTAGGATTGACGAGGTTTTTGATAATATCTCCATCGGAAACCACAAGTACTTTAGATTTATCTGAAGAGGCTTTGAATTCAAGACCCGCTTTATGCAACACATCCATTTGCTCTGAAGACAATCTATTTTGAAACAAAGATTGAAAAGACCCTTCAAGCATCACTGCAAATCCCTGAGGACCCTTATTGAAAAGGGAAGGATCAAGCTGTTCATGCAGAATCGCAAAATTCAATCTGACCGGCGTAAGCTGAATCCTGGAATATTGAGATGATTTCAATAGAATTGTTTTATGGATATCCGAAGCCGTTTTAATCGTATCAACACTGGAAGGAAATTCAAGCTGGATGCGGTCCAATCCTTTTGTGATGGGATGATTGGCAGTGGAGGTAATCAGGGGATGATAATACCATGGATACAATTCCGTCTGTGGTTTGTCTCCCTGCATGCCCACGACCATTGGTATCCTTGTACATTGAAGATCAAGAACAAGATTGGGATTTATCCTTGCACCATATTTAAACAAAAGTGGATCCAGCCCAAGATCATAAGGTGGAGGAACATAATATTTGTTGATGTTGATGCTGTCGAGAGATACATTCAGTGGATCGATCAGGAACATGATATTGCCACCATGCATCACATATTGATCGAGCATAAAAACTTGTGTCTCCGAAAATGTTTGAGTAGGCTTAGCAATAATAAGCGCTCTGATCTCCTGTGGAATTTCAACCACACTATCCAGGTTGATCCGGTTGATCACATATTCGTTGGAAAGATCCTTTTCTATTGATGCCGTTTGCAGGTGATTGAGCTCGCCCTGCCCCATCGAAAATGCGATCAGCTCCTGGTGATTTCTTTTAATTTTTTGAATACCATCCGCGATTTTATATTCCAGCAGGCTGATGCTATTGTTGATGATCACATCTTTGTCCGCACCCGGAATGTCATCCTGCAACAAAGCGACCGGAATGGCTCTGCTGCCATAATGTATGATGGCATATGGATAAATGGATTGAGTGGAAGCACTGGTAGCATCACTGATCCTCAATTGAGTGGGAATCAAACCGGCAGTTGCAAGTTGTTTGCGTCGATCATTAATTTCTTCTACGGAACCGGTATTGGGATTTTCAAAAACATATTGTATCTCATGATTGACTTGTGAGAAACGATGCAAAATATCTTCAGTGGCTTCCTGCAGACGTTTAAATCCAGCCGGAAATTTACCTGCCAAAAGAACCTGTACATAAATCCGATCATCAAGACTCTTTAAAAGTGTTTTCGTAGCGGGTGCAAGTGTAAATCTTCTTTCCTCCGTTGCATCTATCGAGACAAATAACCATTGACTGAGAATGTAAATAAATATCAGGATCCCGCTGACAAGCAGAGCAGTGGTGGAAACTTTTCGGTGTGATTTATTCATCAGGCCTTTGCTCATTTCATTTACGATTTGAAATGGAAGCCCATGTCCACGAAAGACAAAGACCTATGAGACAAATAAAATAAGCGAGATCTCTCGTATCTATAATCCCCCTGCTGATCGAATGATAATGAAAATCGATTCCCAGAGATTCAATCATGCTATCGAGGCTTCCTTCAAAAGAGGACATCTTGCTGATAAAATAAAATCCATAATACAGGACGAAGCAAAAGAAAACCGCACCAACAAATGCCACGATCTGGTTAGATGTCTGCGAGGATGCAAAAATGCCTATCGCACAGAATACAGCTCCCAGAAGAAAAAGTCCCAGGTAGGATGCGGCTATTTGTCCTAAATCGATATTTCCTTTTGGAGATCCAAGCTCATATACAGAAAACACATAAACAATTGTTGGCAAAAGTGCTATGACAAGCCAGGTCAATGTCGCCAGGTATTTTCCAAAAACGATTTGAAATGAGGTAACAGGCCTGGTGAGTAACACTTCTAATGTTGCAGATTGCTTTTCTTCAGCAAGGCTTCGCATCGTGAAGGCCGGGATTAAAAAAATAAAGATCATCGGTGCCACAGCAAACAGTGTATCCACACTGGCAAACGGTGATAATAAAATACTAAAATCCGGAAACACCCACAACACAAGACCGAGTACAGCTAGCAAAAGACCAACTGTAATATAAGCGATCATCGAACTAAAGTAACTTCCAAGCTCCCTGAGATAAATCGCCTTCATGATGCCTGGGTCAATTGTTGGAAAATATTCTCTACACTTTCCTGCACGGTTGACATCTCAAGGATCTTTAGGCTTTTGCTGACAGCAAAATCAAAAATAGCTTCGTTCAGCTTATTCTCTTTTCCATGGAGGATAAATGTGGAGGCATTTATTTGCTCATGCGATAAGTATCCTGCTATTTCTCTCAACGTGATGTCCACAACTTGTCGTGAGAAAACAACTTTCACTTTATATGCACTATCGAGACTTTGGCTGAGCATACCGATAGGTTCATCAGCCACGATTTTTCCTTTGTTGATGATGATCACCCTGTCGCAAAGTGCCTGAACTTCCTGCATGATGTGTGTAGACAGAAGGATGGTTTTTTCTTTTCCAAGTTCCCTGATCAGGTGCCTGATCTCTACTAATTGATTTGGATCAAGACCAGAGGTAGCTTCATCGAGGATCAGGACATCTGGATCATGGATGATGGATTGTGCAAGGCCTACACGCTGGCGATACCCTTTTGAAAGCTCTTTGATCTGCTTATGCGATTCGGTAGTAAGCCCACATAATTTAATGACTTCATTAATTCTTTTCCAGGGTTGATCAAGATGATAAATCCTGGCTACATACCTGAGATATTCCCTGACATACATATCAGGATATAAAGGATTGTTTTCCGGCAGATAGCCCACTCTTGAGCGGATTGAGGTGCTTTCTTCCGTTATCGGCGTGCCATTGATCAGAATCTCACCCTCATCAGCTGCAAGGTAACCTGTGATCATTCGCATGGTCGTGGTCTTGCCCGCTCCATTTGGCCCCAGGAACCCTAAAATCTCGCCTTTGCCTACCTGGAATGAAATGTCATCCACAGCTTTTTGTGTGCCGAATAGCCTGGAAAGGTGTGTGACTGCAATGGACAAGGTCGAAAAGGGTTTAATGCTCAAAAACGCCGACAAAATTAGATTATTTCATCTCATATGCCCGGGAAGAGTCATTTTAGTGTTAAGCGCCCTATGTGTCTGCACTTGCTCTTAAAAAACCCTAATTAACCTTACAGTCACTTTCATTTCCCTCAGATAAATATATCTTTGGCTTTTATTATATATAGCTCATGAGTAAGGATCAGAAACCAGTAAAGAAAAAAGTGATCGTCACTAAACCGATCGTCACTGCATCTCCAAGAAGAACCATGGTAAAGGCTCAGCCGGCATTTCCATTGCTCTTCACGAAAGACAACTACATGTTTATGGCGTTGGGTGTAGTCCTGATAGCTATCGGCATGCTCCTGATGTTGGGCGGTTCGATGAAAGATCCCAATCAATGGGATGAGAGCGTCATCTACAGTTTTCGGCGCATCACCCTTGCACCCATCATCATCCTGGCGGGTCTTGCCACAGAGATCTATGCCATCTTCAAGAAATAACCTGGTTTTCAACAGATGAGAGATTACATTGAAGCCATTATCCTTGGTATTATCCAGGGGGTTACTGAATTTTTACCTGTCAGTAGCAGCGGACACCTTGAGCTTGCCAAATGGCTATTCGGTGATACATCTACCGCTTCACAGAGTTTTATGATGACCATCATCCTTCATTTCGGTACGGCCTTAGCTACATTGTGGGTGTTCAGGGAATATGTTTGGAATGTGGTTAAGAATTTCTACAAACCTGAAGGACGCCGATATATTTGGATGATCATTTTATCAATGATTCCTGCAGTGATAGTCGGAGTTACGCTTGAATCTCAGATCAATGAAATGTTTGAAAGGCAGATTATTTTTGTCTCGATATTTTTATGTGTGACAGGTATTTTGTTGCTGATTTCTGATCGAATGTTGTCGGCGGATAAACCGCTTACACCCGTTAGAGCATTTATTATGGGTATAGTGCAGGCGATTGCTATTATACCCGGACTATCCAGATCGGGATCGACCATTACGACAGGAGTTGCATTGGGAATAGACCGAAGAGAAGTAGCTCAATTTTCATTTCTGATGGTCATACCCCTCATATTCGGAAAAATCGCAAAAGATGCGATGGATGGCACGATCGCTTCTGATGCCACAAAGCCGGGTCCTTTAGTCATTGGATTTATATTTTCATTCGTTGCCGGTGTCATTGCCTGCAAATGGATGGTCTCCATCGTAAAAAGAGCCAAGCTGAGTTATTTTGGAATTTATTGTTTGCTCATCGGTATTGCTGCTATAATTCTTCGCCTTTGGGTGTGGACTACCTGATCTTAACCCTATGATTCCTATTCTTCAATCTCTTGAATCAGGTGAACTTGTTTCAGGTGCACTTCTACTTGTAGATAAACCTAAGGACTGGACATCTTTTGATGCTGTCAATAAAATCAAAAATCTAGTTCGGAGAAAATATGATCTGAAGAAATTCAAAATAGGCCATTCGGGTACACTTGATCCTATGGCAACAGGTCTGCTGGTCGTCTGTACGGGTGCGTGGACAAAACAACTGCATCATCTCCAGGGATTAAGTAAAAAATACGTTGGTGAAATTACACTTGGTGTTGAAACCGATTCGTATGATGCTGAAGGGAAAATTGTTTTTACAAAGGAAGTTCCTGACCTTACAATCGAAGATCTCAATTCTTGCATTCAATCTTTTATAGGGGAAATCAAACAGGTGCCGCCAATATTTTCTGCCATCAAAAAAGAAGGCAAACCTTTATATGAACTTGCCCGTGCCGGAAAGGAATTTATTCCGGAGACGCGCAATGTTGTCGTTCATGCTATCAACATCATTGATTACAGGGAATCAAAAATCACGCTTGAAGTTCATTCTGGAAGTGGATTTTATGT